>CALWSN010000107.1 GCA_944384215.1 uncultured Clostridia bacterium
TAGAATTTGATAATTATTTTTTAGATATAAAGAAAGAAAAAAATATATATACTTTTAGTGATATATCTCATTTTTGTTTAAATATACTCGTTAAAGACAATAAACCAACTAGTGTTGCCAATCAATATAAAGAAATTTTTGAAGAAATTATTATAGATGAATATCAAGATAGTAATACCATACAAGAAACTCTTTTATCATCAATATCGACTAATAATAGATTTATGGTAGGTGATATAAAGCAATGTATTTATAGATTTAGGCAAGCAAATACTAATATATTTAATGAAAAATATAATGGATATTTTAATAATAAATTAGATGGAATAAGAATAGATTTAAATGCTAATTTTAGAAGTAATAAATCTGTAATTGATAGTATAAATGTAATTTTTGAAAATATTATGTCTGAAAAATTAGGTGAAGTTTGTTATGATGAAAATGCAAAACTTTATAATAGTGCATATTTTCCACACTCTGATGAAAATATTTTAGATAAATGTGAATTAAATATTATTGATTGTAGCCAAGCTATGCAAGATATAGAAGATGATAGTATAACAGATATTGCAAATGACGAAATAGAAGCAAATTTTGTATGTAAAAAGATAAATGAACTTTTTAATAATAATACAATGATTTTTGATAAAGATATAAATAGTTATAGACCAATACAATATAAAGATATAGTAATATTAATGCGTAGTAAGTCTAGCTTTGATATATTTCGGAATATTTTATCACAAAATAATATACCTGTTTATACAGAAACAACTAATGGCTTTTATGATTTTACAGAAATAAAAACTATAATAAATATATTAAATATACTTATTAATCCATTGCAAGATTATGCTTTAATAGGTACTATGTATTCACCTATTTTTAATTTTTCATCAAATGAGTTGCTAGAGATAAAATTATTTTCTAATAAAAAGATATTTTACTACAATATAATAAATTTTATAGCAAATAGTGATAATGAATTTTTAAAAAATAAATGTACAAAATTTTTAGATAAAATAAAAAAATGGGAAAATTTATCTAAAAGTTTAGCTATAAATGAACTTTTATCTTATATATATGAAGATTCAAATTATTATAATTATTTAGGGCTTTTAGATAATGGTCATATAAGACAAGCAAATTTATATAGTCTTTTAGAAAAATCTTTATCTTTTGAAGAAACTAATTTACACGGGCTTTTTAATTTTATAACATATATAAATAAATTTAAAATGGCTAGTGATGACGGAAAAGCATCTATTTTATCAAAAAATGAAAATGTTGTAAAAATTATGACTATACATAAAAGTAAAGGATTAGAATTTCCTGTTGTATTTTTATCTAATTTATCAAAAATTTTTAATACAAGTGATAGCAAAGAGGCTATTTTATTTGATGAAGAATATATGTTTGGGTTATCTATTTTTAATGGAGTATCACAATATGAGCCAAGAAAGAAAATTTCTAGTATACAAAAAAGTATTATTGCTTATAAAAACAAAGAGGAAAGCTACTCTGAAGAAATGCGTATTTTATATGTTGCATTAACAAGAGCAAAAGAAAATTTAATTTTAACAGGCTGTATAAATAAAAATTTTGAAGATACTATTAAAAAAATGGAAAATTTAATTTTACCACAAGTAAAATATGTTTTACCAAGATATTTTATAAAATCTGGTTTAGCTAATAATTATTTATCTTGGGTTTATACTGCAATAAAAAATTTTGATAAAAATAACATTTGGCAAGTTAATATTAAAAAATATGAAGATATATTAACCGATAAAATAGGGGCTAATGTAGCTGATAAAATATCATTAAATAAATCTAAAATGTTTTATAATCTTATTGAGTTAGATAAAGAGGTTAATTATACTAAAAATAAAGATGACATATACCAAAATTTATCTTGGCAATATCCTAACGAAATAATACAAGGATTAAGCTCTACATTATCTGTTTCTGAAATAAAAAGAATATATCAAACTAAATTTTTAGATTATTTAAAAGTTTATGATAATACTAATTTTACATTTCCTAAATTTTATACTTTAACTAAAGAAGAGTTAAGCCCTATGGAAATAGGTTCTATTTATCATAAAATTTTAGAAAATATAGATTTTAGCATTAAAGATGAAAAAGGCCTAGATAATATTTTAAAAACTTTAGTAGAAAAAAATATTATAACAGATAAAGAGATAAAATCTATTAATAAAAATATAATATTATCATTTTTAACTACCGATTTAGTTAAAAGAATAAATAATTCAAAATTTATAAAAAGAGAAAGTGCATTTACTTTAGGGATTAAACCTAAAGATATTTATGCAGATGAGCAATTTAAAAATGTAGATAATAATATATTAGTTAGTGGGATTATAGATTTATATTTTGAAGAAGAAGATGGATTAGTTTTAGTTGATTATAAAACCGATAAAACAAAAAGTCAAAAAGCACTTGTAAATAGATATAAATCTCAATTAGAAATATATAAAAAAGCATTAGAACAGTCAACAGGAAAAAAAGTGAAAGAATGTATTATATATTCTATATTACATAATATTTATATAGTAATATAATGTTTAATTAAGTTTTTTTTGGCAACAATATTACTAAAACATTTAATGAGGTGATATTTTGAAAAGAAAAAACTTAAAAAATTGTCCAAGCTTTAAATCTATAACATCTAATGAGGCTATGTATAATAAACCATTAACATCAAATTGTTCACATTGTGTGTACTTTTCTTCAAAAAATTGTCATTTTGAAGCATCTAACGATATAGAACCAGATATAGATTTTATATAAATAAAAGGCTGATAAAATCAGCCTTTTATTTATGATGATTTTTTAAATATATAGCATAAAGACCTTTTAACAACAAATCATCATCATATATAATCTCTTTTTTACAAAATGGTATTATATGATTTGCTATACCACCAGTGGCTACAACAGTAGCTTTATAGCCTAAGTCTTCTTCTATACGTTCTATCATACCATCTATCATAGCAGCACTACCTAATATTATACCGCTTTTCATACAATCTATTGTGTTAGTACCAATAGTTTTTTTAGGCTCATCTAAGCTAATATAAGGAAGCTGTGCTGTCATACCCGATAGAGCATTTAAAGATATTTTAACACCAGGTATTATGCAACCACCAATATAATTTTTATTTTTATCAATAACAGATATAGTAGTAGCAGTTCCCATATCTATAATAATTAAAGGTGGCTTAAATTGATTTAAACAAGCAACGCTATTTACTACTAAATCACTACCTAGTTGTGCAGGGTTGTCCATTAATATATTTAAACCTGTTTTTATACCAGGGCCTACTATCATAGGCTCTTTTTTTATTATTGTTTTTACAGCTTGCTTAATAGCATCTAAAACAGGTGGAACAACAGAAGATATTATACAATCTTCTATTTCATTTATATTAATATTATATATATCTAGCATATTTTTTATTTGAATAGTATACTGGTCGTAAGACAGTTTTTTTTCAGTATATAATCTTGCTATAAAATGTATTTTATGTTTATCTATACCACCAAGTACAATATTTGTATTACCTATATCAACTGCTAATAACATTTTTTTCTCCTTTTATGTAAATTAAACTGATTTTAATATTTTAAATAAAGCTTTACAAATAGCTAAAACTAATATAGCAGAAGCTAATGCTTCTAAAAAAGCATTAAAACCAACACTTGCAAATATAGCGGTTAGTAAATTATCTAAGCTTGTGTTTAATATTTCTGCATATTTTTCAGCAAAAAATATATAAATAAACCCTAAAACTAATATTGTATTTGTTAGAGACCCAATCAAACCACTTATTATTAGAGAAATATTTATATTTAGATATTTTTTTAATAAATTAAACACATAATAAGGTATTACACCAACTAATATTCTAGGAACAAAACATACAATAAGGCTAAATAAATTACCACTTATTATAGGTGAAAAAAAGTAAGATGTTAAACTAGGTTGCAAATGAGCCATAATAAAGCTATTTAAGCCAAATATAAAACCAAGAAATGCACCTTTTTTAGGACCTAATATTATAGAACCTATAATTACAGGTATATGTACTGTAACTATTTTAAAAACTCCCAAAGGAATAAAACCAAAGGGGGTCATTCCTAAAGTAAATATTATTGCAGAAAACAATGCAATTTTTACAGTATCTTTTGCAATACTATTATTTTTAGAAAAAGATGAAAAGTTATTCATAATAAAATCCTCCTTGCTACTATTCTTAATTAAAAGATACAGTGCTTAATTTTCAAAAAATATTATATCAATTAAATATAATATTTGCAAGTATAATTTAAAATATAGATATAATATGTAAACTATAACTTATATTTGCAATTTACAAATATATAAAAATAATTAATAAAATATTGTTTTTTTATAAAATTAATGGTATACTAAAAAAATGTGTAAATTATTTATGAAAGGAACGGATTATGACAAATTTAAACTTTGAAGAATTACAACTATCAAAAGAATTAATAAGAGCTGTTAAAGATATGGGCTTTGAAGAGGCTACTCCTATACAATCTAAAGCTATAACAAAAATTTTAGATGGTAAAGATATTATAGGCCAATCTCAAACAGGTACAGGTAAAACAGCAGCTTTTGGGTTACCTTGTATAGATATGATAGATGTAAATAATAAAAAATTACAAGCAGTTATATTATCACCTACAAGAGAGCTTGCAATACAAATATGTGAAGAATTTAGAAAATTTTTAAAATATAAAGATGATATAAAAGTTTTACCTGTTTATGGTGGACAACCTATTGAAAGGCAAATAGGTGCTTTAAAAAAAGGTGTTCAAATAGTTGTAGGTACACCAGGGCGTGTTATGGACCATATGAACAGAAGAACGTTAAAAATGGAAACTGTTAAAATGGTTGTTTTAGATGAAGCAGATGAAATGCTTGATATGGGCTTTAGAGATGATATAGAAACTATATTAGATAAAATACCTGAAGATAGACAAACTGTGCTATTTTCTGCTACTATGGCTCCAGAGATTATGGAGCTTACTGATAAATATCTTGTAAACCCAGAAGTTATTAAAGTTGCTAGAAAAGAGCTTACTGTACCTAACATAGAGCAAATTTATTTTGAGATAAAAGAAAAAACAAAAGTAGAAGCTACATCTAGGCTTATGGATATGTATTCTCCAGAATTAGTAGTAATTTTTTGTAATACTAAAAAAAGAGTTGATGAGCTTGTAGAGCATTTACAAGGGCGAGGATATTTTGCAGAAGGTTTACACGGAGATTTAAAACAAATTCAACGTGATATAGTTATGAAAAAATTTAGAAATCGTACAATAGAAATTTTAGTGGCAACAGATGTGGCTGCTCGTGGTATAGATGTTGATGACGTTGATATGGTTATAAATTATGACTTACCTCAAGATGAAGAATATTACGTTCATAGAATAGGTAGAACGGGTAGAGCAGGGCGTTCTGGTAGAGCCTTTAGCTTTGTTGTTGGTAGAGAGATATATAAGCTTAGAGATATTATGAAATATACTAAAGCTAAAGTAAAATTAGGAAAATTACCATCTTTAACAGATATAGAAGAAGCTAAAACTAATAATTTTATAGAAAAAGTTAAATCAGTTATAGAAGAAGGTAGACTTACAAAATACATAAATATTGTAGAAAATATTATAAATGAAGATATATCAGCAGTAGATATATCGGCAGCACTTTTAAAAATGAATTTATATGATGAAAACACTGAAGATATAGATTTTGAAGATGATTTAGAAGATAATAATGAAAAATTAGTAAGATTATTTATAAATGTAGGTAGCAAAAAAAGGGTTAGAGCTAAAGATATAGTTGGTGCTATTGCTGGTGAATGTGGTATTCCTGGTAAATCCATAGGAGATATTGATATATATGATGATTATACATTTTTAGATGTACCTAAAAAATATGTTAAAGATATATTAAAAGGTATGAAAGGTAAAAAAATTAAAAAAGTTAGTGTTAAAGTTGAACGTGCTAAAAAAAGATAAAAGAAAGCTTAAGCTTTCTTTTATCTTTTTTGTAAAAGTTAAATTTCCATTATTATAGGTAAAATCATAGGATTTCTTTTTGTTTTTTGCCATAAGAAATCTCTTAAAGTTTCTTTTATTAAAGTTTTTATATAAGCCCATTCAGTAATTTGCTTACCTTCACAAGATAAGAGAGCATCTCTAACTACATTTTTAGCATCAGATATTAAATATTCAGACTCTCTAACATAAACAAAACCACGTGATATAATATCAGGGCCAGATAATAAAGTACCTTCAGATTTATCCATAGACACAACAACTATCATTAAACCGTCTTGTGAAAGATGTTTTCTATCCCTTAAAACAATATTACCAACATCACCAACACCAAGACCATCAACTAAAATTTGTCCAGATGGAACAGAACCAACAATGCTACCACCATCACGGCCAACTTCTAATATTTCGCCACGTTCTAATACAAATACATTTTTTCTATCCATACCAAGCTCAACAGCTAAGTTAGCGTGTGCTTTAAGATGTTTAAATTCGCCGTGTATAGGCATAAAATATTTAGACTTAATAAGAGCGTGTAAAACTTTTATTTCTTCTTGTCTTGCGTGACCAGAAACGTGAACTTCTTTTAAACCATCGTATATAACATCGGCACCTTTTTTAAGAAGCTCATTTATAACACGATAAACATTTTTTTCATTACCTGGTATAGGTGATGCACTAATGATAACTTTATCTCTAGGTTTAATCTCTACTTGTTTATGGTCGTTTTGAGATATTCTAGAAAGGGCAGACATAGTTTCGCCTTGGCTACCTGTCATAATAATAACAAGTTTATCATCAGTATAATTTTTTATAGTGCTAGCATCTATAAATACTTTTTTAGGTGCATCTAAATAACCAAGCTCACAAGCTGTTTTTACAACGTTATTCATACTACGACCTATAATAGCTACTTTTCTTTTATATTTTATAGCACAGTTTATAACTTGTTGTATACGGTGTATGTTAGAAGAAAAAGTAGCAACCATTATTCTTTGGTCTAAAGATTCGGCAAATATTTCTTCAAATATTACACCAACACTACGTTCACTCATTGTAAAGCCTTTTAGCTCAACATTTGTACTTTCGCACATAAAAAGTAAAACACCTTTTTTACCAATTTGTGCAAATCTTTGAAGGTCGATAGACTCTCCTTGTATAGGAGTATAGTCTATTTTAAAGTCTCCAGAATGTACAATAGCACCAGCAGGTGTGAATATAGCTAAAGCACAAGAATCTGCAATACTATGTGTTGTAGCTATAAACTCTACTTTAAAACTATTACCTAATTTTATAGTATCTCCAGCAGATACACACACTCTATTTACTTTATTTAAAATATTATGTTCTTTTAATTTATTTTCTACTAAGCCTATTGTAAGCTTAGTACCATATATAGGCACATTAAGCTCTTTTAAAAAATATGGTAAAGCACCTATATGGTCTTCGTGGCCGTGTGTTAAAACAACACCTTTTACTTTTTCTCTATTTTTTACAAGATATGAAAAATCTGGTATAACAAGGTCTATACCAAGCATATCATCTTCAGGAAAAGCAACTCCACAGTCTACAACTATTATTTCATCGTTAATTTCAAAAGCTGTTATATTTTTACCTATCTCTTGAAGACCACCAAGAGGGATAACTTTAATTTTTGCATTTTTTACAGCCAAATCTACACCTCCATTTTTATATAAAATTGTAAGTAAGTTCTATATACAATCAATTTTTTATAAATTATTTAAAATTGATTAAAATTCCATTTCATAGTCAGTTTCATTTTCTTGTAAAAGTATTAAAACTTTATTATATTCGTTATTATCTTCAACAGGCATATAAATAGCCTCTTCGCCATCTTCGCCTACTTGTTTTAAAATAAAGGCTTCTGCTTCATCTTTATCAAAATCATCACAAGCAACAACTAATAAATACTGTATATTATTATCTACAATACCATCTATAACAAAACATTCTATAACATCACCATTATCAGATACAATAGATATAACATCATAAGTATCTTCCATATCATCTAAAATATTATCAAATTCTTCTTGCATAGCTTATCCTTTCTTTATAACATTTTACTATTACAGTCTAAATAACCTTGTAAAATAAAAACAGCTGCCATTTTATCAATAACATCTTTACGTTTTTTACGGCTTAAATCTGCCTCTAAAAGACTTCTTTCAGCACCAACAGTGCTAAGTCTTTCATCCCAAAGTATAACTTCAATATTATTAAAAGTTTTTTCTAGCTTTTTTTTAAAGGCTTCAGTTTTTTCGCCTCTTTCACCAACAGTATTGTTCATATTTTTAGGATAACCTAAAACTATTTTTTCAACACCATAGTCTTTAATAATTTGTCCGATTCGTTCAACACTTTTATTAATGCTTTCTTCTTTATCACGGCGTATAATCTCAACACCTTGAGCAGTCCAACCAAAAGGGTCGCTTATAGCAACCCCAATAGTTTTTTGTCCAAAATCTAGCCCTAATATTCTCACTTTTTATAAAACCTATAAACTATTTAAATAGCTTTTAACAATTTCTTCTAAAAGCTCATTTCTTTCTATTTTACTAATAGCACTTCTAGCACCTTTATGGCTAGTAATATAAGTAGGGTCGCCAGATAAAATGTAGCCTACTATTTGATTAACAGGATTATAGCCTTTTTCAAGCATAGCATTTTTAACATCTGTAAGCATAAAATCAACTTTTGTTTTTTCATTTGGTTGGTAAGCATCAAATTTTTGAGTTAATGATAAATCTTTTTCGCTCATAAAAGCACCTCCTAAAATAAATATAAAACCCGAACATTACTTACTGTAATAATAATAATACAAATTAGGTATTATTGCAATTACTTTTTAAAAAATAATTGTAAAAATTTTTTTAACAACTATCATATAATAGGCAAATATTTTATAAAGATTATTAACAAATAACGCCCCACATATTCTCTTCTTTAATTATTTCTGTAAGTTTAACATCTAGTATTTTATTTATAATATTTTTATCACTTTCTACAGAAACAGTTATATAATTTGTAGTATGTCCTTCATATATACCAGGTTCTTTTTCACGTTCAAATAACACAGGCATAGTTTTATTAAGCATACTTTCTAAAAATTCTATATTAAGAGAATTTGAAAGCTCAATCATTTGTTTATTACGTTTATTTTTTACATCATTAGATATTTGATTTTCAAAAAGGGCAGCTTTAGTACCTTTTTTAGGAGAATAAGGAAAAGCGTGTATTTTTGTTATTTTAACTTTTTTAGCAAAATTGTAGCTATCTATAAAGTCTTCTTCTGTTTCACCAGGAAAACCTACAATCATATCAGTTGTAACAGCTACATTAGGGAAGGCTTCTCTAAGCTTTAATAAAGCATCTTCATATTCTTTAGCAGTGTATTGTCTTTTCATACGTTTTAATGTATTATCACATCCACTTTGTAAAGAGAGATGGTAGTGGTCACAAACTTTAGGCAATTTTTTCATTTCTTCTATAAATTCATCTGTTATAACAAGAGGCTCTATTGAGCTAAAGCGTATACGCTCTATACCTTCTACATTGTGTACTTTTTTTATTATATCTGTAAGATTAGTAGTTTTTAAATCAAAGCCATAAGATAATATGTGTATACCTGTTAAAACAATTTCTTTAAAGCCATTTTTAGCTAATTTTTCAACTTCTTGTATAACATCTTCTGGTTTACGGCTTCTAATAGGACCACGAGCAAAAGGTATTATACAATATGTACAAAAACGGTTGCAACCTTCTTGTATTTTTAAATATGCTCTTGTTCTATCTTTAAGCTCAGATATAGATAAAGGCTCAAAGGTACGTTCTTTCATAATATCAGATACAGTGTTTAAAACATCTGTTTTGTGTTCTTCTTGATATTTTTTTACTGTTTCTACTATTTCAAGTCTATTTTTTGTACCTATAACAATATTTATACCTTCTATTTTAGATACTTCATCTGGTGCTACTTGAGAATAGCAACCAGTGGCTACAATTATACTATTAGGGTTTAAGGCTTTTGCTCGTCTAATCATTTGTCTAGACTTTTTATCTCCTAAATTAGTAACAGTACAAGTATTTATAACATATACATCAGCCACATCATCAAAATCTACTAATGTATAACCTTCTTTTTCAAAAAGCTCTATCATAGCTTCTGTATCATATAAATTTACTTTACAACCAAGAGTTGTAAAGGCAATTTTGTTTAAGTTCATAAAAAATTCCTCTTTCTATTGTATATTAATTTATTTTTTTAAATCTTTGTTTATATATCTAAAATCTCCAGCTAATATACCTTCTAATCTTTTAAAGGTTTGTCTGAAGATATTAACATCATCATAGCCAACTTTAAGTGCTATTAAATCATCTGTTAGTTTTGTGGTTAAAATTAAATCTTTAGCTTTATCTATTCTAATTCTAGCTACATAATCATCTATATGTTTACCAGTTCTTTCTTCAAATATTTTTTTAAAATATTTTATATTATAATTAAGAGACCTACCTAAACTTTTATAGCTTATACTCTTAAAATAGTTTTCATTTATATATTGTATAGCTTTTTCAAAGGTTTCGTCTTCTATGTTTTTTCTAAAATTGTTTATATAATCACAAAATATTTTTAAGTTTTCTTTTAAAAAGTTATAGGCTTCATCAATATTTTTTAAAGCTAAAACTTTAGAAGTATCAAAAAATTTGTTAATAGGTTCTATTTTTAATCCTTGCTCAAAAGCATTTCTATTTATAGATATAAGCATAGACATAACAACCTGAGGAAGCATTGCTTTAAATTTTTCTTTATTAAGATTTATACTATCAAATATTTCATTAAGCAGTTTTAAACAATATTCATATTCACCTATAACGGCAGTGTATATTAAAAGACGTTCTCTATCATAAGGATAGCTAGCTGTGAAAGTATTTTCTGGCTCTACATATTCAATTGCTATAACAGAGTTATAACCAACTATGCAACGGTATCTAAGAGCAGTTATTGCTTCTAAAAAAGAAATATGTATTTTATCTGCATCATCATAGGCTCTACCTATGCCACAAGAAACAGATATATCTGTTTCTTGTTTTATTATTTGTTTTATATTAATCATATTGTCTAACACAGTTTCTATTTCATTTTCTACACCTAATATTACAACAACTTCATTAAAAAGATTTATGAAAGCTTTTGCATTAGATATATTAGAATTTATAATTTTTAAAAGTTTAAATATTATAAGGTGTTTTTCTTTTTGAGATTTATTTATAATATGTTTTCTAAAAGAATCTATTCTAAATACGGCAACAGTATAAGGTGGTGTTATGTAAATATTAAAATAATCAAAGCTAGATTTTATCTCTTCTTTATCAAATATACTTTCATTTATAAGAACAGATAAAAATTTATCTTCAAAAAGTTTAAAATTTTGAACATACTCTATTGCTAATAATTTTTCTTCTTTTATTAATGCTTCTTTAGCTTTTACATAGTCTATATAAGCATTTAAACACTTGTTTAAATCTAGTGGCTTTACAGGTCTTATTGTGTAAGAAACAGCACCTATCTCTAATGCTTTTTCTAAATAAGCAGTGTCGGATACAGAGCCATATACAATAAATTTTGTATCTTTGTATAAAGATGATATTTCACTCATTTTTTTAAAAAATTCTACACCTAAAAATCTTATTTCCATAATAATAAGGTCAACAGAATTATTTTTTATATATTTATAAAAATCTTTTTCGTTTGAAAAAGTATTTCTTATTTTAAATTGTAAAAAGTTTGCATCTATATAAGACTTTATACCGAGAGTGTGGCTTTGTTCTAAATCTGCTATTATTACATTAAACATATTTTTCACGCTCCTTTTTATATATTTTATCATATATAAGTATATTAGTCTATTTTACATTTAATAAATTTTAAATATATATTTAAAATTTATTAAATGTATGTTATATTATATAGAGAAATGGAGGAGTTTTTAATGAACAAAAAAGAATTAGATATTTTAGCAATAAACTATATAAAAGACAAGTTATCATTAAATATTTTAAATAATGTATATGAGATAGGTGCATATTTTGCTGAAGATAGCTATGACCATATGCAAGAAAATATAAAATCTATAAGAGATAAGCTACCTAATCATTTTTATAATATAAAAAATGTAATATCACAAGATTTTGATAATAGAAGAACATTTATAGAAGATATTAAAAAAGATATTGAAGATTTAGAAAATTTAAGTTTACCATTAATAGCAACTTTAAAATTTGCAGATTTATTAGTTTCTATTATATCGGATTATTATCAAATAAAAGTTGCAAAAATAGATAAAGATACTAAGTTTGAGCCACAAGCTATTTTACAAGAAATATATAAACTTTTAGATAATGAAGAAAATAATAACACATTACAAGAAAATGGTGGGTTATTATTATCAATAGTAAATTGTAGTATGACAAAAGATAACTACAAAGAATATATAAATAGAAGCTTAAATATTTTATTTGAAGAAGCAACAGAGCGTATGGTAGATGCTACAATAGAAACTTTAAAATTTAAGTTTGCACCTTTTAGTTATTTAAGTGAAAGTGAAGATAAAGAAACTCTTTTAAATATATTTAATAAAAAATATGATACTATGGAAGAAGAAGAGTTATTACAAACATTAGAAACTCTTGATAGTATAGGGCAAAAATATAGTAGTAAAATAGGGGATATAGGTGCAATATATGGCTGTTTTATGGATATATTGGCTATATATAATTTTGCAATAGATACAGATTATCTTTTTAAAGATGATTTTATATTAAAAGATATGTATTATTATACTTGTGAGATGATAGAAAATAAAGATTATTCTATGTATGAAAATATAGAAACAAATATTGAAAATAAATATGAACAAATTTTACAAAATATATCTAAAAATGAAAAAATAATAAAAAAACAAGTGTATAAAAAACCTTATGATGAATATACAGATGCTATAAAAGTTTGTGTGTCTTTAGATGATTATTCTGGATTAAATTTTGAAAAAAATGTATTATTTAAGTCTAAATTAAATAATACTAATATGGTTACACAAAAATTTTTAAATGAAAAAATAGAAGAATTTATCACATTTATAAATAGCTTAAATGTAGATAATACAATGCTTAAAAAACTAAAACAACAGTTTTTCTTTTATGTTCCTTGCCCTTTAGGTTTAAATGCTTTAAAAATATATTTTAAAAATGCTTTAGAAGGGTTAAAAGATGAAACAGGACTTTTAGTTACGTATAAATTTTTAGCTTTAGCTAACCCACAAGTATTTGATGAAAGTGTAGAATTAGAGCATCACCATTGTTGTGATGAAAACTGCAATCATAGTCATTAATAAGAGGCATAATATGAATGATAATGATATTTTAGATTTTGTAACAGATGTAGGTAGGCTTCTTTTAGAAAATGGAGCAGAAACTTACAGAGTGGAAGATACAATAGGAAGGCTTTTAAAATCTTTAAATATAGAAAATAGCGAAACATTTGCTACAAGTACAGGACTTTTTGTATGTATAAAAAAACACACAAAGGTAGAACGTATTAGAAAAAGAAGTATGAATTTAGAAAGAATTTCTAAAATAAACGATTTATCGAGAAAATTTGTAGTTAATGAAATATCTTTAAAAGAGGCTAGAGAAAAATTAGAAGATATACAAAATATAAGTTTATATTCTAATAAGCTTATAACATTTTCCATAGGTATTACTTGTTTTTTCTTTTCTCTACTTTTTAAGGGTACTATATATGATGCCATAAGTGCTTTTATAGTAGGGTTTTTATTAAATATTTTTACTACATTTTTAAGCAAAAAAAATATATCAAACTTTTTACAAATTTGTTTAGGTGGTTTTTTTGTAGCAATAATAAGCCTTATAAATTTAAATATTGGTATAGGTAAAGATTTAAACAATGTAATAATAAGTGCTGTTATGCCACTTGTACCAGGTGTTTGCTTTACTAATGCTATAAGAGATATATTTGAAGGAGATTATATATCTGGCGGTAGTAGAATGTTTGAAGCATTGGTTATAGCTATAAGTATAGCAATAGGTGTTGGAGCAGTATTGCTTGTTTGGTTAAATATTTTTGGTTCGTTTATAATAGGGGAGGTATAATATGGATTTATTATTAGAGGCTTTATGGGCTTTTTTAGCAACTATTGCTTTTTCTATTATGTTTAATACCCCTAAAAAAGAGCTTTTATACTGTGGTATAGCTGGTGCTATTGGTTGGTTTTTTTATGCGTTGTGTATGAAAGTGGGGCTTTCAGCTACTTTTTCAAATTTTTGGGGAACCGTTTTTATAGCTTATTTTTCTAGGTTATTTGCAATACTTAGAAAAAATCCTATATCAGTATTTTTAATATCTGGTATAATAACGCTTGTTCCAGGGGCAGGTATATATAACACAATGTTTAATATTGTTATGTCAGATAATAAACTTGCTAGTCATTATGGTGTAGAAACTGTAAAAATAGCTTGTGCAATAGCTTTTGGGATAATAGTTATATTAGCTTTACCTCAGTTTATGTTTACATTTAAAATAAACAAAAAAATTAATAATAATGGATAATGTTTTTAAATATAATTAATCTATATATAATTAAAGGAGAATTTTTATGTCAAAACAAATTTGGAAACCAGGTACTATTCTTTATCCTGTACCAGTTGTAATGGTATCTTGTGGAGATTATGAAAAAGGACAAAAAAATATAATAACAGTTGCCTGGACTGGAACTATTAATACAGACCCTGCAATGGCTTATATATCAGTAAGACCTAGTAGATATTCTTATGATATTATTAAAAACACTGGTGAATTTGTAATAAATCTTACAACTAAAGATTTAGCGTTTGCAACAGACTATTGTGGTGTAAAATCTGGAAAAGATGTGGATAAGTTTAAAGAAATGAACTTAACAGCAAAAAAAGCTCATAATTTAAACTGTCCTATTATAGAAGAAAGCCCTATAAATATTGAATGTAAAGTAAAAGATATAGTAGAATTAGGCACTCATCATATGTTTATAGCAAATGTAGTATCTACTATGGCAGATGAAAAATATATGGACGAAAATGGAAAATTCCATTTTGACAAAAGTGAACCTATTTGTTATTCACATGGAGAATATTATGCTTTAGGAGATTATATAGGGAAATTTGGTTACTCTGTAAAGAAAAAATAAATATTAAAATACCCCTTACTTTAGTAAGGGGTAAAATATTATCTAAATAAAATTTCATCTCTTTTAGGGCCATTAGAAACCATAGAAACTTTAACACCAAGTTGTTTTTCTATAAACTCTACATAGTCTTTAGCCTCTTGTGGTAAATTGTTATATTCTTTAATGCCACGAATATCTGTTTTCCAACCTTTAAGCTCTTCATAAACAGGTTTTGCTTTATAAAGTTGTTCTGTTGTTAAGAAGTCTTTATAAACTTTTCCGTCTAGCTCATAACCTGTACAAATTTTTATAGTGTCCATATAACTAAGAACATCAAGGCAAGTTATACAAACTTCTGTTGCACCTTGTATTTCACAACCGTATCTTGTAGCAACTGCATCAAAGTATCCAACACGACGAGGACGACCAGTAGTAGCACCATATTCACCAGAATCTCCACCACGTCTTCTAAGTTCTTCTGCTTCTTCTTCAAAAAGTTCGCTAACAAAAGGACCTTCACCAACTGCACTAGAATATGCTTTTGTTATAACAGTTATTTCTTTTATAGCGTGAGGAGGTATGCCTGCACCAACTGCTGCATAACCTGCTAAAGTAGATGAGCTAGTAACATAAGGATAAATACCGTGGTCAGTATCTTTTAAAGCACCAAGCTGACCTTCTAAAAGTATGTTTTTACCTTCTTTAATAGCATTTCTTAAATATGTTGAAGTATCTGTAACATTTTCTTTAATCATATTAGCATATTTTAAAAGTTTTTCATATACTTCTACATAGTCAATTTCAGGTTTGTTGTATAAATATTTAAATTGAATATTTATTTTTTCATACATATGTTTAAGTTTGTCTTTAAGTCTTTCTTGTTCATAAAGCTCCCAAACTTGAAGACCAACTTTAGAAAATTTGTCTGCATAAAAAGGTGCAATACCACTTTTTGTAGAACCAAATTTTCTATCACCAAGACGTTCTTCTTCATAAACATCTAATAAAACGTGATGTGGTAATAAAACTTGAGCTCTATCAGATATTAAAAGATTAAATTTTATACCTTTTGATACAACACTTTCTATTTCTTCCATAAGATATTCTATATTAAGTGCAACACCATTACCTATAATATTAACTGTGTTAGGATTAAAAACACCTGAAGGTAATTGATGAAGGGCAAATTTGCCGTGTTGATTTATAATAGTATGACCTGCATTGCTACCACCTTGAAATCTAACAACTATATCAGATTGTTCTGCACAAAGGTCAGTTATTTTACCTTTGCCTTCATCTCCCCAGTTTGCACCAACTATTGCTCTAACCATTTTGTATCCTCCTTAAACAGTAAGTTCGCTACCTTTAGCAAATTTATCTTTGTTTTGCTCTAATATAGGCATAACTTCTTCATTTATATAATCTAAAACTTGCATAGGAGCACGCCCAATGAAGTTTTTAGGCTCTAATATTTTAGTTATATCTTCCATAGTAAGATTAAAAGATTTATCATTTACTATACGTTCTATAAGGTCGTTTTTACCACCTTCAACTTTAACAACTTTAGATGCCTCCATAGAGTGTTCTCTAATTTTTTCGTGTAGCTCTTGTCTATCTCCACCTTTTTTAACGGCGTCCATCATAATATTTTCAGTAGCCATAAAAGGTAGCTCTGCCATTATGTGTTTTTCTATGACTTTAGGATAAACTACTAAATTTTCAGATATATTTATATAAATATTTAAAATAGCATCTGTTGCTAAAAATGCTTCTGGCATAGATATTCTTTTATTAGAAGAATCATCTAAAGTTCTTTCAAACCATTGAGTAGAAGTAGTTATAGCAGGGTTTAGAGCATCTACTATAATGTATCTTGCAAGACCTGCTATTCTTTCAGAACGCATAGGGTTTCTTTTGTAAGCCATAGCAGAAGAACCAACTTGACCTTTTTCAAAAGGCTCTTCCATTTCTTTTAAATGTTGTAAAAGACGCATATCGTTAGAAAATTTTGTAGCACTTTGAGCTATACCACTTAATATATTTATAACAATGCTATCTAATTTTCTAGAATATGTTTGTCCAGAAACAGAAAATACACCTTTAAAACCAAGTTTTTCTGCTATAAGGCTATCTAATTTTTTTACTTTTTCATTGTCATTGTTGAAAAGTTCCATAAAACTAGCTTGAGTGCCAGTTGTACCTTTAGAACCTAATAATTTTAAATTATCAAGACAAAAGTCAATTTGTTCTAAGTCCATCATTAAGTCCTGTATCCATAAACAAGCTCTTTTACCAACTGTTGTAAGTTGTGCTGCTTGAAAATGAGTAAATCCAAGAGTAGGCAAGTCTTTATATTCTAAAGCAAACTTAGACAAATTTGATATAACTGCTAAAACTTTGCCTTTTACAAGCTCTAAAGCATCCTTCATAATAATAACATCAGTGTTATCACCAACGTAACAGCTTGTAGCACCAAGATGTATAATAGGTTTAGCATTTGGACATTGAACACCATAAGCATATATATGTGCCATAACATCATGTCTTGTTATTTTTTCACGTTCTATTGCTACATCATAGTTTATATCATCAGCAAAGGCTTCTAGCTCTTTAATTTGTTCGTCTGTAATATCAAGTCCAAGTTCTTTTTCTGCTTTAGCAAGAGTTATCCAAAGTTTTCTCCAAGTTTTAAATTTTTTGTTAGGAGAAAAAATATCTTTCATTTCTGTGCTTGCATAACGAGAGTTGAGAGGGCTTTCATAAATATTTTTATCCATAGTTATTATCCTTTCTATTGTAAATTATAATAAATGGTCCACGTTAATAGGGTAGTTACCTGTAAAACAAGAATCACAAAAACCACAAGTAGAATTAGGTGCTATGTGATGAAGATTGTCTAGGCTTAAAAAGTCTAGGCTATCTGCGTGTATCATATCTCTTATTTCTTCGATAGTGTGTTGATTAGCTATTAAAGAATCTCTTGATGGTATGTCTGTACCAAAGAAACAAGGCCATAAAAATGGTGGAGAAGATATGCGAACGTGAACTTCAGTAGCACCTGCTTCTCTAAGAAGATTTACTATACGTCCACTTGTTGTGCCACGCACAATACTATCATCTACCATAACAACACGTTTACCTTTTACAACACTAGAAAGAGCATTAAGCTTCATTCTAACTGCTGTATCACGTTCTTTTTGATTAGGTTTAATAAATGTTCTAGCAATGTATCTGTTTTTTACAAAGCCCATTTGGTTAGGTATTTTTGCATATTCTGCATACCCTTCAGCAGCACTAAGTCCAGAATCTGGCACACCTACAACTATATCTGCTGCAACAGGTGATTGTTTAGCTAAAAACATACCAGCTCTTTTTCTAGTTTCGTGTACTACTTCATTTTCTATAAAGCTATCAGGACGAGCAAAATATATATGTTCAAATATACAAAGATGAGATTTGTCTGAGCAATTATCTGTAATAGATTTTGTTTTACCTTGTTCTACTACAAAAACTTCACCAGGTTTAATATTTCTTTCAAATTTTGCATCAATTGTGTTAAATGCACAAGTTTCAGAGGCAAAAACTATTGCATCACCTTTTTTACCCATACATAAAGGCCTAAAGCCCCATCTATCACGAGCAGCAATTAATTTTTTAGGGCTCATAACTAAAAGAGAATAAGCACCTTCTAATATATTCATAACATTTTTAACAGCCTCTTCAATAGAGTCTGTATTTATACGTTCTCTAGCTATTAAATATGCTATAACTTCTGTGTCTGAAGTAGTTTGAAAAATAGCACCTGTTTTTTCAAGCTCTTTTTTTAGCTTGTAAGTATTTGTAAGGTTACCATTGTGAGCTATTGCTAAAGTACCTTTTATGTATCTAAGCACAAGAGGTTGAACATTTTCTCTAAGGTTGCCACCTGTTGTAGAATATCTAACATGACCTACTGCCATATTGCCTTCTAGCTCTTCTAAAATATGCTGATTAAAAACATCATTTACAAGACCTAAATCTTTATAGTGATAAATTTCTCTATCTCTATTTACTGCTATACCACAACCTTCTTGACCTCTATGTTGTAAAGATACAAGCCCATAATATGTAGATTTTGCACATTCTCCATTTGGGTCGTATATACCAAAAATACCGCATTCTTCGTGTAGTTCTCTCATCTTTTATATACCTCCTTAAACGTTAGGATATTTTTCTACAAGGCGTTTGTATACCTCGTGATAAACATCTGCAAATTCGCCTAAATCTAATCTAAATTGGTCTTTGTCCAATTTTTTGTTTGTATGTATATCCCATAATCTACAAGTATCTGGAGATATTTCGTCAGAAAGAATAATATTTTTTTGGCTATCAAAACCAACTTCTATTTTAAAGTCTACAAGTTTTATATCTATATTTTTAAAGATTTCTATTAAAGCATTATTTACAGCAAATGCTAAATTAGAAATTTCTTCTATTTGTTCTCTAGTAGCTATATTTAAAGCTATTGCGTGATAGTCATTAATTAAAGGGTCGCCTAAGCTATCATTTTTATAGCTAAATTCAAGAGTAGGAGAGCTAAAAACAGTACCCTCAGCTGTGCCATATCTTTTACAAAAAGAGCCGGCAGCTATATTTCTTACAATAACTTCTAAAGGAATAATATCAACTTTTTTTACTAAAGTTTCTCTTTTGCTAAGCTCTTTAACAAAGTGTGTTTTTATACCTTTTTGCTCTAATATTTTAAATATTAGATTAGCTATTTGGTTATTTATAATACCTTTTCCGTCAAAAGAGCCTTTTTTTTCACCATTAAAGGCAGTTGCATCGTCTTTATATTCAAAAATACAAAGGCTATCATCATCTGTTTTAAAAACTTTTTTTGCTTTACCAGTATACAATAAGTCTAATTTTTGCATATTAAAACCTCTCACTCTTAAATTTGTAAATAAAACTCTACTAAAAAATTTTAAACTTTATAGCAAAAAAAAGCAAGTATTTTTAATAAAAAAAATAAAAAAATTTTACATTTTTATATAGTAAAAATTATTAATATATTTTTAATATATAAAATTATAAAAAAATATATTAATAAATATACAAAAAAATAATACTATATAATAAAAAAATATATATGCTTTAATTAATTATAATAATTAATATTAGTATTTTTAGGTAATTTTTGTACAATAAAAACAAATTAAGAATATATATTATTTTTTTGAATATAAATATATAAAAACAATTTTTAGGGGGTAAAAAATGTATCCATATTTTTCAAAAAAACAAGAAAATAACATAAAGGCTCAAGAAATAGAAAAAAAAGATTCAGATGATTTAATAGAAGACAAAATAGAGCAAGATGATTTTAGAAGATATATTATAGAGGCTTTAGAAGAAGCAATAGAAGAACAACAAAAAAGAAGTATATATTTTGAAAAGCTATATAATATAGTAACAGATGAAAAAGATAAAGATATTTTAAGACAAATATCTCTTAACGAAATGAAATACAAAAAAATATTTATGGAACTATATAAAATGCTTACAGGTGAAGATGCTGTATTAAAAGAAAGGGTAGATGTAGATATAGAAGATACTTTATCAGAAGAGCTTTATGACAGTATAGAAGAACAATTAGAAGATATAGAGTTTTATAGAATGCTTATGTCTTTATTTGCAGATTTACCAATAAGAGATATGATATATGAGATAATTGTAGGTAAACAAAAAAATGCACAATTACTAAGTAATTTATATAATAAATATAGATAAGAAATAAATAAGCATATCTTTAAGATATGCTTATTTATTTCTTATCGTGTTGATAGCTTCTTTAGATATTTTTATATTTTCAAATATATCATCATAAAATCTAGATACATAGCTAAAAAATATTATATCTACAACAAATAATTGAGTTATAAGAGATATAGTTGCTGCTGTTCTTAAAGGAGATTCTGAAGATTTTTCTGTTAAAAGTACATAATCTGCTGTTTTTGCTACTAAAGATGTATCATCAGATGTAATAGCAATGGTTTTTAAATTATTATTTTTTGCAAGATTTATTAAATTTACTATTTCTTTTGTGTTACCACTATGAGATATACCAATAAAAATAGAATTTTGTTTTGCAACAGATAAAGATGTGGTTGCTATATGATAATCGTTATTAAAATGTATTGGTAGCCCAAGCCTTACAAATTTTTGATATATATCAGCCGAAACTAAAGAAGAAGCTCCTATACCAAAAACTTGTATTTGATTTGCATTATGTAAAAGATTAATACAGCTATCTAGGGTATTTTTATCTATTAGATTTTTTGTGCTACTTATACTATGGTTTAGCCTTAGTTCTAATTTGTTAATAATTAAATTTATGTCTTCATTTTTTTCTATTTCAGAATAAGATTTATCTTTTATACTAGATATATTAGAAGAAAGTTGTATTTTTAGATTACCATATCCATCTACACCAATAGTTCTACAAAATCTTACTATTGTAGCAGAGCTTACACCAGAATTAATAGAAAGGTCTTTAATAGACATATTTATAACTTTTTCAGGGTTTTCTAATATGTAGTGTGCAAGTTGTAGCTCAGTTTTTGAAAAATTTTTAAGCTGGTCTTGTATATATAATAGAATATTATTCATAAAATTATCCTCCTTTCTAAAAGATACATTACTACTAATATTATTATATAATAAATTTATAAATTTTAAAAGGTTGTAAACTATAAAGCCTACAACCTTTTAAAATATTTTAATAATTAAAGCTCAGTTTCTTTTGTAGCATCTTTTGGAACACCAAAGAAATAAGTTAAGATAAAGCCACCAGCATATGCAGCTAATAAACCAAATACATAGCCAAGCCATTTACCATTAGCGATAAGAGGTATTAAAGCAACACCACTAGGGCCAATAGCAGTAGCACCAATAGAGCCAATAGCACCTATAACAGCACCACCAATACCACCACCTAAACAAGCTGTGATAAATGGACGACCTAAAGGTAAAGTTACACCATATATAAGAGGTTCACCAATACCTAATATACCAACAGGTAAAGCACCTTTAATAATTTCTGTTAATTGTTTATTTTTTCTGCAACGTGCCCATAAAGCAATAGCAGCACCAACTTGACCTGCACCAGCCATAGCTAATATAGGTAATAATAATGTAGAGCCTGTTTGTTCTATCATTTCAATATGAATAGGGGTTAATATTTGATGTAAACCAAACATTACCATAGGTAAAAATAGAGCACTTAACATAAAGCCGGCAAAAGCACCACCAACATTTAATATAGCATTAATTGCACCAACTAAGCTATTAGATATAACACCTGCAATAGGCATTATAATAAATATAGTTAATAAACCAATTACTATAAGAGCAATAGTAGGTGTTACAATAATATCTAAAGAATCTGGAACTATACGACGAAGTTGTTTTTCAAATAAAGCTAATATCCATACAGCAATTATAACACCAATAATACCACCTTGACCAGCAGATAAGTTATCACCAGTAAAGATATTTTTTAAAGGGTTTTCAGCGTTCATACCTGTTAGCAGAGTAACACCACCAATAACACCACCAAGGGCAGGGCTTGCACCAAACTCATTAGCAGAATTTATACCAACATATATTACAAGATAGCTAAAGATACCATTTTTAATAATGTTCATAACATCAACATATTGTTGCCAAGATGTTGATAAGTCTCCTGCAACTATTAAGTTTGATAAAACAGATGCTATACCACCAACAATACCAGCACCAACAAAAGCAGGAATTAAAGGTACAAATATATTAGCAATAGATTTTAAAGCACGTTTAAAAGGTGTATTGTTATTAACTTTTGATTTTTGCTCTGCTTTTACTTGTGCTGCCTTATCTTCAGCAAGTTTTTTTCTATCAACTTTGCCACCAGAAGTACCTTTCATATTGTTCATTTCTGTTGCAACTTTTGTAGAGGCACCAGGACCTACTATAATTTGTAGGTTGTCATCTTCTACAACACCCATAACACCATTAATAGCTTTTAAACCTTCAATATTTACTTTGCTATGGTCAACAATATCTATTCTAACACGTGTCATACAGTTTAAAATTTTAGATGCATTATCTTGTCCACCGATATTTTCAAATATCTCTCTTGCTATTCTTACAATTTTATCGTTTGACATAGTTATTCCTCCTATCTTATAGCTTCTCTAATAAAGCCTTTACTATTTGCTAATTTTTCTTTAGCTTCATCTTTAGATACACCAGTTAAAATCATTACTATTGCAGTTTTTACATCTTTACTAATTTCAAAAGATTGTTTTGCAGTCTCATAATCACAACCAGTAGCTTCCATTATTATGCGTTTAGAACGTTCTATTAATTTATCGTTAGTTGGTTGAACATCTACCATTAAGTTTTTATACACCTTACCAATACCTATCATAGATATTGTAGATATCATATTAAGAATAAGCTTTTGGCTTGTGCCTGCTTTTAGCCTTGTAGAACCTGTTAAAAACTCTGCTCCAGCATCTACCTCTACTGGATATTTAGCATATTTACTTATTTCGGCATTTTTGTTACAAGCAATAGTTGCTGTTGTAGCACCTATTTCATTAGCATATTCAAGTGCTCCTATTACATAAGGTGTACGCCCACTAGCAGCTATACCAACAACAATATCATTGTTTGTTAAATTAACATTTTTTAAATCTTCTTTGCCAAGCTCTAAAGAATCTTCAGCACCTTCTACCGCTACTGTCATAGCTTTTTTGCCACCTGCTATAATGCCTTGAACCATCTCAGGACTAACACCAAATGTTGGCACACATTCAGATGCATCTAATATACCTAAACGTCCACTTGTACCAGCACCTATATAAAAAAGACGCCCACCTTTGTTAAAAGAATTGATAGTTTCTTCTATAATAGGCTTAATTTGTGGTAGAGCTTCTCTAACTGCTAAAGCTACATTTTGGTCTTCTTCATTCATTATTTTCATAGCCTCTTCAATAGAGAGTGTGTCTAAATTCATTGTTTTTTCATTTCTTTTTTCTGTTGTAAGATTTTGTAAGTTAATCATATTTACACCTCATTTAATTTATATTTTGTGTTAGCTTTTATAAGTGATAATAAAGGTATATCTTCTTCTATAACATAGGCAATAATATTTACTCTACTATCACTAGGTAAATTTTCTTTGCAAATTTGAGTTTCACCCATATATCTACCATAGCTTGCATTATCTATGGTAACAGAACCTATTGTTCTTTCTAAGTTATTTTTAGGTTTTATAAAAGGGATTTTTAAAAATCTAGCATTAGCACTTCTTATAACTTTTTTAGAAAAATCTGGTCTATTTTCATGTGAACACATTACAAAATTTTTAATATCATTATCATCTTCTATAACTTTGCAATTTAAAGAAATAGTTTGTGTGTTAATATAGTTATTAATTTTTTTAAAAGTTTCAAAAGTTACTTGTGGGTCACCTATATATACATCATCAACTAAATAATTATTAACCATATCAATAAAACCAAAATAAGTAGAAGTTTGTCTATGGTCTTCTAAAGTTGGTAAACCTTTAAAAATAGGACCTCTTAAAATTTTATCGCCAGGTACAAATGCTACAACCTTAAAGCCTTCTTCTTTTAAAGATTTATTCATAGATAAGAAAAAGTCATTATCAAGACCTGTATCTTCTCTAGGGTAGTAGTTATGCCACATTTCAAAAGACGAAAAATTAGCATTATGCTGCTTTAGCTCATTAATAAAATCTTCTGTTAATGTGCTAGCATTTAAAGCAATAGTGATTTCTTTAGATGCTTTTGCTATTATTTCACTTGATATGCCATAGTCCATTCTTAAACCTGTTATACCAATAGATTTTAACTCTGATAGATTATCAAAACTAAAGCCCGCTTTTTGTAATGCATCTTGAGATATATCAACCATTAAGTTAAGCTCTAAATCTTTAGCTATATTAGCTAAATTTGTCAATCTTTCTTTATATAGGCTAGCGTCATTTTCTGGTATATGAATAGATGAAAAAATACCTTTAGCTCCCATTTCTTTTGCTAAGCTAATATATTTTTTAGTTTCATTTGTTATAGGTTCATTTAAGAAAACAGATATACCAAACAATATAACAAACCTCCTTTTATAAAATTATATTAAACATTTAACATATTTACATTATAAAACTTATGAAACAAAATTTCAATATTTAAAAATAACAAAAAATAAAAGTGAAATTTTGTTTAATTTTTATATTTTATTTTTAAAATTGGTATGATAGAACAAATTTATAGTAATAATTAAATATTGACAATATACAAAAATCATAATATACTATTTTTAAGTTAATACTATTCAAGGGTGCTAAGTTTTCTTGGCTGAGAGAATGTTAATTGATACATTTAACCTTTATACCTGAACTGGATAATGCCAGCGTAGGAAGAATATTAATTGTATATTGTGTATATTATGTGCAATGGTGTTTTTCCATTGCACTTTTTTATTATTACAATTAAGGTATGACTTAGTAATTTTTTGCAAAATTTATAAATGATTTTGTTTTAAATTTAGTAAAAAAATATTTAGAAATACCTGATTTTGAATGTAAAGCATTCAAAAAATTGATTAATACAATTAAGTTATAATTTTGAATATAAAGTATATAAAAATTAATTTTTCCTAAGAAGTATTAACTAAAATTTAATTACATAAAGGAGAATAAAAATGAACCAAAATTATGAAGCAAGTATGGCGATACAAATATTGCCAAGATTAGAAGAAAAACAAGACAACATAAGGGTAATAGACAAAGTAATAGAAAATATAAAAAGTAAAGGGATTAATATGGTTGTATGTCCTTTTGAAACTGTTGTAGAAGGCAGTTTAAATGAAATATTAGACATTTTAAAAGAAAGTATATTAATAGCCGAAAAAGAAGGAGCTAAAGATATATTAACCTATATAAAAATAGCATATAATCCATTGGGAGTAATGAGTATAGATGAAAAAATTTCAAAACATAATAAATAAGTATATAAGTATGTTAACAATACTATTAATAATTATAATATGGGCATTAATAAGCTATATAGAGCTTGTACCTAAATTTATGTTGCCTAGCCCACTAGATGTTTTATTAGCTTTTATAAAAGATTTTAAGCTAATATTTAGCCATATAGGTATTACACTTTTAGAGGCTAGCATAGGACTTTTAATAAGTATAATATTTAGCTTTATATTGGCTATTATTATGGATAGATATAAACTTTTTGATAGAGCTATATATCCTATTTTAGTTATTAGCCAAACAGTGCCAACAATAGCAATAGCACCTATTATTGTACTTTGGTTTGGCTTTGGTATTATGCCTAAAGTTTTGCTTATTTTTTCAACTTGTTTTTTTCCTCTTACTATAAGTATACTTACAGGTTTTAAAAATATAGATGAAGATATGCTAAAGTTGATGAAGTCTATGGATAGTAATTATATAAAAACTCTTTTTATTGTAAAAATACCACTAGCTATGAAGAGCTTTTTTTCGGGGCTTAAAATATCTGCTACATATGCAATAGTAGGGGCAGTTGTTTCAGAATGGCTTGGAGGAGAAAAGGGTATAGGTGTATATATGACAAGAGTAAAAAAGGCATATGCTTTTGATAAAATGTTTGCAAGTATTATAATTATTAGTTTACTTAGTTTATTATTAGTATGGCTTATAAAATTTTTAGAAAATAAAATAATATACTGGAAGGAATAATTAAGATGAAAATAATTAGTAAAATTTTAAGTATATTTTTAATTTGTAGCTTGTTTGTAGGGTGTAGCAACAACACAATAAAAGATGACACACAACAACAAAACAAAAAAGTTACTTTTTTATTAGACTGGACTCCTAATACCAATCATACAGGTATATATGTAGCTTTAGAAAAAGGTTTTTATAATGAAGTAGGGATAGATTTAGAAGTGTTAAATCCTCCAGAAGAATCTACAACAGCTTTGGTAGCAGCTGGTAGAGCAGATTTTGGTATATCTTTTCAAGATACTATGGGTGTGGCTATAAATGAAAATGACAATTTTCCTATAATGGCAGTAGCAACTATTATACAGCATAATACTTCAGGTATTTTATCTTTAAAAGAAAAGGGGATAGATAGCTTTAAAAATTTAGAAGATAAAACATATGCAACTTGGGATAATGCTTTAGAACAAGCTACTATAAAACAAGTTATGGAAAATGAAGGAGCAGATTTTAATAAAGTGAAGCTTTATCACAGTACGGTAACAGATGCAGTTTCTGCTATACAAACAAATGTAGATGCAGTGTGGGTGTTTGAAGCTTGGGATACTATGAATGCTAAAGTTAATGGGATAGATTATAACTTTATAAAATTTAAAGATGTAGAGCCTAGTTTAGATTTTTATACACCAGTTATAGTATCTAATGAAAAATATTTACAAGAAAATGAAGATACAGCTAAAAGATTTTTACAAGCTACAAAAAAGGGCTATGAATATGCAATAGAAAACCCTGAAGAAAGTGCACAAATATTACATAAATATGCACCAGAATATGATGTTAATATGCTTATAGAAAGCCAAAAATATCTTGCTAATGAGTATAAAGCAGAGGTTGAAAGATGGGGTTATATAGATGAAAATAGATGGAATGATTTTTATAGCTGGGCTTATGAAAAAGGCATAATAACAAAAGATTTAACAAATAAAGGGTTTACAAATGATTATTTACCAGAATAATGTTTATTTTAAAAAGGAGAAAATATGGATTATATAAGATTAGAAAATATATCAAAATCTTATAATAATATTAAAATAATAGAAGATATAAATTTTTCTTTAAAAAAAGGAGAAATAGTATCTTTTCTTGGTAAAAGCGGGGTTGGTAAAACAACCCTTTTTAATATATTAGCAGGTTTTGAAGAGGCAGATACAGGTAATATTTTTTTACAAAATAAAGATATTACAGATAAAAAGAAAAATATAAGCTATATGACACAAAAGCATTTATTGTTGCCTTATCTTAATGTATTAGATAACGTATGTTTATCTTTTAAAATAAAAAATATAGATAAAAAAACAGCATATGAAAAAGCTATACCCATATTAAAAAAATTTGGACTAGAAAAACATATAAATAAATATCCAAGTGAGCTATCAGGAGGTATGAAACAAAGAGTATCTTTTATAAGAGCATATTTAAAAGAAAGCGATTTAATGCTTTTTGATGAGCCTTTTTCTGCTCTTGATAGCATAACAAAAGAAGATATTTATGAATGGTTTAAACAAGTTATAAAATATGAACAAAAAACAACAATATTTATAACACACGATATAAACGAAGCTATTTATTTATCAGATAAAGTTTATATATTAGCCAAAAAGCCAGCTAATATAGTTTTAGCTTTAGATATAGATAATAATGTTAAAGACTTTAGAACAAGTAGTCAATTTTTATTATATTATAAGCAAATAACAGACTGTTTAAAAAATATTTAGAAGAAAATAACTAAATAAATATTAAAAATATGTCGATATATAAAAAATAGAATTTATTATGGAGTGGGTATAAATGGCTTATAATGATAAAAAAATAAAATTAGATGCATCTCAAAGGGATATAAATAAAAAATTTAAAAACGACATACAAAATACTGAAGAAAAAATATATTGGTATATAAAATTAAGCTTGCCTCTTGATGAAGAAAGTGTATCTAAAAAAACAATGAAAGTGACAGATACAAAAGGTTATATTTTTAAAACAAAAATAATATATAATAAGTCTTTAGAACTAATAGTTATAGAAGCATTAGAGCCTTACAAAGAAGATGAATATTATATACTTCATATAAGCAAAGAGGTAAGAGCTGAAAGCTTAAAACATTTAAAAAAAGACGTACATATATTATTTAAAATAAAAGGTGGAGAAGTTTTTGAGTTTAAAGAATTAGGCGACAATGTTGTTATACCTAAGACTAGAAAAAAACCTAAACAACAGCCTACAAAATCTAAAGTATATTCTTTTCAAAAAGAAAATGAAGAAGTTACACCTGGTGATAAATTGCCTTATGCTAGCATAAAATTTAATCCTTTTATAGCAATAGCTGGGGTACCTTTATTTTTAATTGGTATTTTTCTTAAAAATCAAACAATAATAGCATTAGGTGGAGTTGTTGCTTTTGTAGGCTTTGCACATATAATAATGCAAGTATCAAAAAGAGAGTTTAGAGCTACATTAAATTATAATTTAGGTGTTGTTAGCTTTAATAAGGAAAAATATAAAAAGGCTAATAAAAGGTTTAAAAAAGCCTTGAATATAGATAGCTATAATGAGTATGCAGAATATGCCTTAAATAAAGTATCATTTTTTTTATAGTATAATTTAAAGGGTATTGTATATAAAATTACAATATCCTTTAATTATTATTTTTATAAAATTAAGATATAACTTTATTTTAAATTTTGATGAAGAAAAATAATAGGAGTGTATGTTTTTTTATACAAAGTAAAATTGATTAGGTAAAAATTTGTTTTTACTTGAAATTATATAAAAAACTTAATATAATAGTAAGTAATAAAAGAAATTTGGAAGGAGGATATTTTATGGAAGAATGTAAACTGCTTTATGATAAATTAATAGAAAAAATAAAAAAATATCATCCTGCAACAGATTTTAGTATTATAGAAAAAGCATATAAACTTGCAAAAGAAGCTCACGGAGACCAACTTAGAAAATCGGGAGAGCCTTATATTATACACCCTCTTTGTGTGGCTATTATATTGGCAGAGCTAGAGCTAGACTTAGAATCTATTGCAGCAGGTATTTTACACGATGTTATAGAAGATACAAAATATTCTTTTGAAGACTTAAAAGAACTTTTTAGTGAAGAAATAGCTAATATTGTAAGCGGGGTTACAAAGCTTGATAAATTTACTTACTCTTCTTCTTCTAAAGAAGAATTGCAGGCAGAGAATTATAGAAAAATGTTTCTTGCTATGGCAAAAGATATAAGAGTAATATTAATAAAGGTGGCAGATAGGCTACACAATATGAGAACTTTACAGTTTATGAGTAAAGAAAAACAAAGAGAAAAAGCTCAAGAAACACTTGATATATATGCCCCTTTAGCTACAATGCTTGGTATATTTAAAATAAAAATTGAGCTTGAAGATTTATGCCTTAGATATTTGGACCCAACTGCTTATTATGATTTAGCAGAAAAAATAGAAAGAAAAAAACACGAGAGAGAAGAATATGTAGAAAGAATAGTTAAAGAAATATCAGAAAAATGTAAAGAAGATAACTTAAAATGTGAAATATATGGTAGACCTAAACATTTTTTTAGTATATATAAAAAAATGCTTAATCAAGATAAAACTTTAGACCAAATATTTGACCTTTTTGCTGTTAGAATAATAGTTGATAGTATAAGAGATTGCTATGAAGTTTTAGGGCTTGTTCACGAAATGTATAAGCCTATACCTAGCAGATTTAAAGACTATATAGCTATGCCTAAGTCTAATATGTACCAATCTTTACACAATACTCTTATAGGGCCAGAAGGTTTACCTTTTGAAATACAAATTAGAACATTAGAGATGCACCGTATAGCAGAATATGGTATAGCAGCTCATTGGAAGTATAAATCTGGTAATAAAAATATTAAAGAGTCGGCAGAAGAAGAAAAACTTACTTGGCTTAGACAAATATTAGAATGGCAAAAAGATATGTCTGATAATAAAGAGTTTATGGACACTATAAAAACAGACTTAGACTCTTTTAATGAAAATGTTTATTGTTTTACACCATCTGGAGATGTAAAAAGCTTACCTTATGGCTCTAACCCAATAGATTTTGCATATTCTATACATAGTGCTGTTGGTAACACTATGGTAGGAGCTAGAGTAAATGGAAAAATAGTAACTTTTGACTATGTTTTACAAAATGGTGACAGAATAGAAATTATAACAAGCCAAAATTCTCGTGGGCCTAGTATGGACTGGCTAAAAATGGTTAAAAGTAGTGAGGCAAAAAATAAAATAAACCAATGGTTTAAAACTATAAATAAAGAAGAAAATATATTAAAAGGTAAAGAAATGCTTGAAAAAGAGGCAAAACGTAAAGGTTTTGTATTTGGAGAGCTTGCCACACCTTTTAGAATTAAAAAAGTTTTAGAACGATATGGCTTTAGAGATTGGGACGCTATATGTGCAGCCATTGGACACGGTGGCTTAAAAGAAGGTCAAATAATAAATAGGTTTATAGAAGAACTTAAAAAAGATATAAATAAAAACAAAACAGCTGAAGACATTATAAAAGAAACAGCTCAAATTATATCAAACTCTAATATGAGCAGTGAGTTTGTTAGAAAGCGTAAAAATGACTCTGCTATAGTTATACACGGTATAACTGGCTTAGATGTTAGAGTTTCTAAATGTTGTAGCCCTGTGCCTGGTGATGAAATAGTAGGTTTTATTACTAAAGGTAGAGGTGTGTCTATTCATAGAACAGATTGTATAAATATAATAAATCTTTTAGAAGATGATAGAAAAAGGCTAGTAGAGGCTAATTGGAGCTTAGATAATAGCAAAGGTAAAGAGTTTTTAGCAGAAATAAGAATAACAGGTGAAGATAGATTAGGTCTTTTAGTAGACATAACAAAAGTATTTACAGATGAAAAGCTATCTCTTAAAAATATTAATGCTAGAACTGTTAAAACAGAGTTTATTATAGATGCAACAATTACCATAAGGGATAGGTCTGAGCTTGAATATATTTGTAAAAAAATAAAAAATGTAAAAGGTGTTTATGACATACAACGAGTTACAACATAGGAGGATAAAATGAGAGTTGTTTTACAAAGAGTATCTAAAGCTAAAGTTGATATAAATGATGAAACAGTGGGCAAAATAGATAAAGGTATAGTTGCTTTAGTTGCTGTTAACGATACAGATAATATAGAAACTTTTAAATATATGTGTAATAAAATTATAAATATTAGAATATTTGAAGATAGCCAAGATAAGCTAAATTTATCTATAAAAGACCTAGATTTAGGCCTTTTAATAGTGCCTAATTTTACTGTTTATGCAGATGCTAGAAAAGGGCTTCGCCCTAGCTTTGTAGGTGGGGCAAAGCCTGATGATGCAGAAAAAATATTTAACGATTTTGTTAGCTATGTTAAAGAAAATTATGAAAAAGTAGAAACTGGTGTATTTAGAGCAGATATGCAAGTAGAGCTTATAAATGATGGACCTATTACTATTCTTTTAGATAGCGATAAATTATTTTAGGAGGCTAATTATGAAAGTTAAAGTTGAAATAGTTGGCGGTATGATGATGCAAAACTGTTATTTTGCCATAGAAGATGACACAAACAATGCTATAATAATAGACCCAGGTGCAAATGCCGACAAACTTATAAACACAATAGAAAAAGAAAAATTAAACTTAAAATATATTGTTTTAACTCACGGACATTTTGACCATATAGGTGCTTGTACTGAAATAAAAGAAAAATATAATATACCTATTGTTATATGTGAGGGTGAAGAAATACTTATTGAGCATAGTGAAAATAATCTTTCTCATATGATAGGTGCTAAAATAGAAATAAAAGCTGACATTGTTTTAAAAGATAATGATATTTTTAAGTTTGGCGATAATTTAGCCTTTAAAGTTTTAAAAACTCCAGGACATACGCCAGGTGGTATGTGTTTATACTTTGAAAAAGAAAATATACTTTTTTCTGGCGATACGTTATTTTATGGCTCTATTGGTAGAACAGACTTTCCTTATGGAAATAGTGCAGATTTAATAAAATCTGTTACTAGGCTTAAAGATTTACCAGAAGAAACAGTAGTTTATAGTGGTCACGGTAATAAAACTACAATAGGCACAGAAAAAAATATTAACCCTTATATGGGCAATATGTATGAATATTAGAAAGTTGGTTTTATATGTATTATATTGTAGAGCACAAACACTTAGATGAAGTGCTTTCGGTTATTCAATTATTTTATTTTGGTGAAAAAATAAAACAGGTAGATGAAATTTTAGATGACGATATAGTTATAAAAAGCACTATTAAAGATGATTTAGCTATTTGTACTATATATAAAGATAAAAAAGAGATAGTTTGTAAAAAAAATAGTTTAGAAAATTTAAGTAAAGATAGTTTTTCAAATGAAAAGGCTAGAATAATAAAACTTACTGTTTATCAAGCTATACAACAAATAAGACCTTTAAATATGCCTTGGGGTATATTAACAGGTGTTAGACCTACTAAAAAAATAAATGAAATGTTAGAAGAAGGTTTTTCTGAAGAAAGTATTAAAAATATACTAGAAGAAAAATATTTAGCAACTAATGAAAAAATTGATTTAGCAATAGATATAGCTAAAATAGAAAAAAATATATTAAAAAATAATAATAAAAATAAAATTTCTTTATATTTAGGCATACCATTTTGCCCTACAAGATGTGTTTATTGCTCTTTTCCATCTTTTAATCTTAGCCAATATACTAAAAAAGTAGATTTATATTTAGATTGTTTAGAAAAAGAAATACTAGCTATGAAAGATTACGTTAATAGCTTTGATATAGAGAGTATTTATATAGGTGGAGGAACACCAACTTCATTAAATGAAAATCAGTTTTATAGATTTTTGAAAATGATAGATGATAATTTTAAAAAGCCTTTAATAGAATATACAATAGAAGCAGGCAGAGCAGATACTATAACAAGAGATAAGCTTAAAACTATGAAAGATTTTAAAGCTACTAGAATATCTATAAACCCTCAAACTATGAATGATAAAACTTTAAAATTAATAGGTAGAAATCATTTAGAAAAAGAGTTTTTAGAGGCTTTTTATATGGCTAGAGAAGAAGGACACAACAATATAAACACAGATATTATACTAGGGCTTACAGACGAAACATCTAAAGAAGTTTTATACACTATGGATAAGATTTATACATTAAGCCCAGAAAGTTTAACAGTACATACACTTGCACTTAAAAGAGCATCTAGGCTTAATGAAAATATAGATACTTTTAACCCTAGTTCTTTTTATGAAATGGAAAAAATGATAAATATAACAAAAGATTATGCTAAAAAAATGAATATGTATCCTTATTATATGTATAGACAAAAAAATATGATAGGTAATTTTGAAAATGTAGGATATTGTAAAGATGGTTTAGAATGTTTTTATAATATTCAAATAATGGAAGAAAAGCAGACTATTATTTCTTTTGGTGCAGGGGCTACAAGCAAATTTTATTTTGAAGATACAAATCTTATAAAAAGAGCTTTTAATGTAAAAAGTGTTGATGATTATATAAATCGTATAGACGAAATGATACAAAGAAAAAGAGAAATAATAGAGGAGGGCATATAGATGAAGATAAAAAGACCAAAAGGCACTAATGATATTTTTGGTAAAGAAGCTTATAAATGGCAGTTTTTAGAAAATGAAATAAGACAGGCTTGTAAAAATTTTGGTATACAAGAAATAAGAACTCCTATTTTTGAATATAAAAATCTTTTTGAACGTGGTGTTGGAGAAACAACAGATGTTGTTCAAAAAGAGATGTTTACTTTTAAAGATAGAGGCGATAGAGAATATGCTCTAAAGCCAGAAAGTACAGCAGGTACTGCTAGAGCTTATCTTGAAAATAGCCTAAGTGCTGATGTACAACCTACAAAGTTATACTATATAGCACCGTCTTTTAGAGATGAAAGAAACCAAGCAGGTAGATTTAAACAATTTCATCAATTTGGAGTTGAAATGTTTGGCTCTTTTGATGCTAGTTGTGATGCAGAGGTTATATCTTTTGTATATGAATTATTAAAAAGATTAAATATTAAAGATGTAACATTAAAACTTAATAGCCTTGGTGGTAACGAATGTAGAAAAGCATATAACCAAAAGCTTAAATCTTTTGTA
>CALWSN010000108.1 GCA_944384215.1 uncultured Clostridia bacterium
ATATTATTACAAAAGAATATTTAATAGAAAAAGTTTGGGGGTTTGATAAAGACACAGACTATAACAATGTTGAAGTATATATATCTTTTTTAAGAAAAAAATTATTAAATATAGGCTCAAAAGTAGAGATAAAAACCTCTATAGGTGTTGGCTATTATATGGAGGGCTAATATATGATAAAAAAATTAAAATTAAAATTTATATTAACTATTGTTTTTATCATTTCTTTTTTAATGATAGCTATACTTTTATCTATAAATATTATACTAAATATAGATATGAATAAAAAAAATATTAATACAATGAGAGAAATTGCCTTTAATAATGGTATACCTAAAATTGATAAACATATTTTTAAATCTACCCCACCTGATAATAAACAACCATTTAACATTAGCTTTTCTGTAAAATTAGATAAAAATAATAATATTATAGAAACTATATATCCTTTAGATATATCTTATAATAATGAACAAATAGAAGAATTAGTAAATACTGTATTATCTACTAAAGATGAATATGGAAAAAAAGATAATATTAGCTTTTTAAAAATGAAAAAGCCCTATGGACAAATTATTGTTTTTTTAGATATAACAAATAGTAATCAATTTAAATATAATTTGTTATATATTAGCTTATTTGTGTTTATATTTAGCCTGCTATTTATTTTTATAATTTCTTATTATTTAGCAGAGTGGATAATTAAGCCAGTAAAAGAAAATTTTGAACTACAAAAACAATTTATAGCAAATGCTAGCCACGAGCTAAAAACCCCTTTATCTGTAATATCTACAAACGTATCTGTTTTAAGCTATGAAGACAATGTTTTAGAGCAAAAAAAATGGATAGAAAACGTTAAAGCCGAAGTTTTTAAAATGAATGATTTAATAAATAAACTTTTATTACTATCAAAAGTAGAAGTAATATCTAAAAATAATAATAAACAATATATTAATATAAGTAATATTATTTTAAATGATATATTAAGCTACGAAAGTATTATTTTTGAAAAAAATAAAATTTTAAAATATAATATACAACCAAATATTATTATACCTTGTATAGAAGACGATTTATCCACCATAATAAGAATTTTTTTAGATAATGCTATAAAATATTCAAAGCAAAATGACATTATAGAAATAAATCTTATAAATAAAAACAACCAAATACAATTATCTATATTTAATACAGGTATAGGTATAAAAAATGAAGATATAAATCACATATTTGATAGATTTTATAGGGGTGATACATCTAGAAATAAAGAAATAGAAGGCTATGGTTTAGGTTTATCTATTGCCAAAAAAATAATTGATAATAATAGTTGGAAAATAAAGGTAGAAAGTGTATATAATAGTTGGACTAAATTTACAATAAGTATGTAATAAAAAGGTTTATAAAATATTATAAACCTTTTTATTATATACTTTTAAAACATTTTATGAAAATATTTAAACAACTTTTTTGTATATAAACTAAAAATTAACATTTGTTTATATATTTAAATATAAAATATATTAATATATAAAATTAGTATATAGCTTTGTGGGTATTTTATGTAACTATAAAGCATATAGCCTTATAGTTTTATATATTATTCCATCTCTTTATAAAGTTTCTCTAAGGCCTTTTTTTCTATTCTAGATACATAGCTTCTACTTATACCAAGCATTTTTGCTATATCTCTTTGGGTAAGTTCTTCACCGTTTATAAGACCATATCTAAGCTCTATTATAGTTTTTTCACGCCCTTTTAAAACTTTTTTCATTTTATCATAAAGTATTTTGCTTTGTATCTTAAGGCTAACTTCTTCATCAATACTCATACTATCATCAGCAACTTTGTCTTCTAAAGTTACTTCATTTCCATCTTTATCTATACCAATAGTATCTTGTAGATATACATCTCTACTATATTTTTTGCTTGCTCTTATATACATTAATATTTCGTTTTCTATACATCTAGCAGCATAAGTTGCTAGCTTTATACCTTTATCATTTTTAAATGTTGTAATAGCTTTTATAAGACCTATTGTGCCTATGGATATTAAATCTTCACTATCTTTTTGATAATTTGTATATTTTTTTACTATATGAGCTACTAATCTTAAATTTCTTTCTATAAGTATATTTTTAGCCTCTATACTACCCTCTTCATATTGCTTTAAATATATTTCTTCTTCTTTTGCCGTTAAAGGTTTAGGAAAACTATTTCCTCCTGATATACAGGAAAACATAAAAAAACAATTAAAAAGTGAAAAAAACAAAAAAACACCCCCAGCAAAGCTATTTTATATAATATGCTAGAGATGTATTTTTTGTGCAAGTCTAAATAAAATTTTAACCTACATATATAATATTATCTTTTTCTGTAACATTTATTTTTAAATGTGTTTTTATAAAATCTTTAGAAACGTATATATAACCATCTTTGATAAAATTTTCATAATTTGCTTTTATAGTCAACTTTTGTTCATTTTTTTCAATTGTGGCAGATTTTAAATTTGCATCCCAAGATAGTTTATAACCAAAAGCTTCTGCAATAGGTCTTATAGGTAAATATAAAGTATTTTCAATAGTATAAGGCTCTAATTCTATAATATTACCATTTATACTTATTTTATCTTTATTATCAATATTTTTATCTAACTCTTTAAAAGGTGTTATTAAACATTTTGTTAAGTTTGTTTTATTATCTAAATATATTAAAACTTTTGTACCTGATGTAAGCTCATCAAAAGTAGGAATACTTTTAATACTTGCCATATTATAAGGATATATACGATTAAATAATGTATCTTTAGTTATAGTATATTTATTATTATTTTCTATAATTGTAAATTCTAAAGTATTATCATCTATTTTGTTAGTTTCTTTTATAGTAACAAGAGCTGGTGCTTTAAAATCTTGAGGTATATTAGCAATAACAACTTCAAAATCATTTACATTTTTATTATCACTTTCATACACATAAGCAGGTTGCATTTTCATAATTTGTTCATAGTTTATAGCTTCACCTTTAACAGCATCAACAATTAAAGTATTATCATCTATATGTATCTCATTATTATAAACCACCACTATATCTTTTGATACTTCATTAACTAATCCAGATATAGGTTTTGCAAAAACCTGATTAGACATAGCAAAAACTATTGTAACAACCGTAATACTTTTAATAAATCTTTTCATAAATCTCTCTCCTTGCTTATAAAATATTATAAAGGGCTTGAAAACTATTCAAGCCCTTTAGCATTAATTTAATATTAAGATTTTAACAGGATTGTTAATAGGAGGTAAGCTTCTTGTCATAATAGGGCTATACTCTATCTCTAATTTTTGTCCTTCTTTCATCCAGTCATAAGCGTGCATACCAACACCATTTTTGTATTCTATTTTTACATCATCGTGTAAATTTAAAACAACATCACCCATTTTTTCATCTGTTACTAATATAGTATTGTTTTCTTTATCTACACTTTTAATAGTAGCATTACCTTTTATAACATCTTTATCTTCTTTATCTTCTACTTGTTTAGGTAAAACAGATACACTTTTAGGGTTATTCATAGGAGGTAAGCTCATAGTCATAGCTCTACCTAAAACAACTTCTAAATATTGTCCTTCTTTAAGCTCTTTATCTTCTGTTTTATAGTTTACTTTAAAGTCTGGAGCTAAGTTTAAAACAACTTCACCAATTTCATTATCATTAAAAACAACTCTTGTGTTACCTTTGTCATCTTTTTCCACACTAGAAACTAAACCATAAGAAAACTTATCCACAACTTTTACACTTTTTGGTGTATTAATAGGTGGTTCACTAGCTGTCATAATATTGCCATATTCTACATCTAATGCTTGACCTACCATAAGTTCTTTGTCTTCTGTTGTATATTCTATTTTTAAATCTTTAATATTTAATACAATAGTACCTTTTTCACCATCTTCCACTGTTATAGTGTTATTTTTTTCATCAATTTCTTTAATTATTATTTGATTTTTTTCTTCTACTTGTTTATGTTCCGTAGTGCTTGGCATTTCTCCAATATATAAAATATTATTAGAAGTTAACATAGCATCCATACCAATTAGTTCAAATAATTCTACTGGAACATAAGTAACACCTTCTTTAACAACAGGGGCTTTACCCAAAGGTTGAGGTGCCATTCTAGAAAATGTATAAGCATCTAAAGTTGTAGAAAATGTTATATAATGTGGTGCTTTAGTCATATTTATAGTTTTAGTGTTTGCATCATAACCTATTTCATATCCAAGTTTTTCAAAAATAGCTCTAACAGGCATTAAAACTTTATCGCCTTCTTTTATAAGGCTAGCATTTTCTAAAATTTCACCATTTATATAAATAGAATTTTCTTTAGCATTTTCTTGTTCTAAAGTAACTTTTTCTGCTTGAACATTATTAGTGCTTGCAAAAACACTTGTTGTCATTAATGTAGCAATAGCTATCATAGGTATAATTTTTTTTATATTTTTTTTCATAATAATTTCCTCCAAATTTATATTAATAAATTTTATTTTTTTGTTATACTTATAAAACGAAAAAATATTTTATTTGTTCCAATTATTTTTTGTTTTATTTTATTTATATTTATTAAACGTATCAATATAAATAATTGTTCCAAAAAAAAATATATAATATAATAAAAATTATACTATATATTTTTATTTTTTATTTTTTATTTTTTATTTTTTTCTTCTTTTTTAGCTTCTTTTTCTTTTTCTTTTTTTGCCTTTTTTATTTCTTTAAGCTCTTTTTCAGATTTCATACCTACAACATTAACAATATATATACCTGCAAGCTCTACTTTAATATTTTTCTTAACAGTAATAGCATTAAACACCCTTTTATCACACATTAAAGTTAAAATTTGAGGCCCTATCTTTGCTTGTACAAAATAAAGCTTTAAAAATTTATATATTTTAGGCATTTGCTCTGTAACAACTTTAGGCATATTAACTTCAGTTATTTTAGCTTTTTTCTTATCTATAACAAAAATTGTAGTTGTTTGTTTAGAACGATTTATCATATCTTGATGATCGCCCATTTTTTTAGTGGCTTTTTTATTAAGCCAATATAGCCCCCCTAATATAACACCTACAATTATGGTAACAATAATTATTATATCACCTGTACTCAATGTTAAATCTCCCTTCATATATAAAAAATATCTAAATCCATATAAAAATATCTAAATAATTTTAACATATTTACATATAAAAGTCAATATACGCAAATAATAAACCATATAATAAAAAAGGCTATGAAACAAATCATAACCTTTTCTATTAAAAATTTAATTATTTATTAGCAGAAGCTAAAACATCATATAATTTAGACATAATAGTAGCCATTTCTGCTCTAGTAACAGGAGATGTTGGGTTTAATTTACCATTATTACCAGAAATAATACCAGAATTAACTAATATAGCTACGCTTTCTGTTGCATAAGATGAAACTTTGTTTGCATCATTAAATTGATTTAAAGCAGTAGTATCTGTATTAACGTTTAAGTCTAAACCTTTTAATATTTGAGCTATCATAACCATAGTATCTTGTCTAGATATAACATTTTCTGGGTTAAACATACCGTTAGAACCATTAACTATACCATAAGTAGAAGCAGTGCCTACATAAGGAGCGTAGTATGCATTAGGGTTTACATCTACAAATTTATTGTTAGCTTCTGGAGTTAAACCTAAAAGGTTAACAAGCATAATAGTTACATCAGCACGTTTAGTTTGTCCATTAGGGTTAAACATACCATTAGAACCATTTATAATACCAGCAGTAGATAATTTGTCAATATAAGGTTTTGCCCAATGATTAGCAGAAACATCACCAAATACTTTAGCTTCACCTTCTACACTTGGTAAAGAAATAACATCAAAGCTAAGTTCTTTATCTTCTACAACTGAGCTAGTATTACCAGATGTAGTAGTTTCAGTAGTAGCATCATTGTTTGTACCAATTACAGCACCACCACCAGAGCTACTAGAACCACCAGAAGAACCACCGTTACCACTATCAGGAGATTCTGGTTTAACTATTTCGTTACCACTATCATCTTTTATAACAACATCTTTAACACCAGATTCTTCAAGTTTTTTAGCTAATTTTTTAGCATTTTCTGTGTTGTTGCATACAAATGTTACATTACTGTTAGTAAATGCACCTTTTTCAATTACAAGCTTGTCTAAGTTTGTATTATCAAATTTTAATTCCACTTTAGCAGAACCATCAAATGCACCAGCTGATATTTTTTCTAAATCGCTTGTTAACATTTGGTTAATTTGTTCTTGAGTAGCATTACCTACTTTATGAATTTCTGTAACTTTACCAGTTTCATTTGTAACTACTTCAGAAGCAATAGTAGCTGCTTTTGTAGTAGGTACAGATAATGATACTAATTGTATAGCAGAAGCACCTTCTTTAGTTACTTCTACACCACTTGAATTTGCACCTAATGGATTACCTGCTAAATCTACAACATTACTATCAGCTTCACAAGTTACTTTAACTGATGTAACAGACGAAAAATCTCCACTATTTATATTTAATACTAAAGATTGTGCATCATCACCAATAGTTACACTCTCAACAGTAAC
>CALWSN010000109.1 GCA_944384215.1 uncultured Clostridia bacterium
ATAGATACTTATCGTGCTAGTGGAGCAGGTGGACAACACGTAAATAAAACATCTTCTGCTATAAGAATTACACATATACCAACTAACACGGTTGTACAATGTCAAAGTGAACGTTCACAATTTCAAAATAAAGATACAGCTATGAAAATGCTTAAATCTAAGCTATATAAATTAGAGTTAGAAAAGCAACAAGAAAAGCTTACAGATATTAGAGGTGAGGTAAAAGATATTAGCTGGGGCAGCCAAATACGTTCTTATGTTTTTCATCCTTACAATATGGTTAAAGACCATAGAACAAATGAAGAAACAGGTAACACTCAGGCTGTTATGGATGGAGATATAGATAGATTTATAAATAGCTATCTTTTAGAGATAAACTCTATAAATAAAAATTTTGATTAAGAGGTAATTTATTATGGATTATAAAATGATTATTTTAGATTTAGATGACACTTTATTATTAAATAATGGTAAAATATCTGAAGGTAATAAAAAAGCATTAAAAATGGCACAAGAAAAAGGTGTAAAAGTAGTGTTAGCTTCTGGCAGACCAACATTTGCTATAAAACATATAGCTGATGAATTAGAACTTGATAAATATGAAGGATATATTCTTTCTTATAATGGTTCTAGAATTATAGATTATAAAACAAAAGAAACTTTATATGAGATAGATTTGACGAAGAGCCAAGTAGAAGAATTATACAATTTAGCCTTAAAGCACGAAAGTTTTATACACACATATGATGAAGATGAAATATTAACTTGTCATGATAACCCTTATACATACATTGAAAGCGAAATAACAGGTATGAAAATTAATATGTGTGAAGATTTTGTAGCAGCTTTACCAGAAAAATGTGTAAAAGTTATAATGTTACAAGCACCTAACCATTTAAAAGAGGTAGAAGAAATGTTAAAGCCTCAAATAGAAGGAAAAATGACTATGTCAATAACAAAACCATTTTTCTTAGAATTTATGAATAAAGATGTAGACAAAAGTAAAAGTATATTACGACTTTGTGAAAAGTTAAATATAGACTTAGAAAACACTATTGCCATAGGCGATAGCTATAATGATATATCTATGGTAGAAGTAGCAGGCCTTGGTGTTGCTATGGAAAATGGTGTTGAAGAGATTAAAAAAATAGCAGACTATATAACAGATACAAATGAAAATGATGGTGTAGCAAAAGTTATAGAAAAATACATACTTAATTAATATAATGTTTATTGACAATTTATATGATTAATATTATAATATATGCGTATTTTATGTTTTATTGAAAAATTAAGGGGGATTTGAAATGGCTATAAAAAATTGTCCTAAATGTAAAAAGATATTTTCTCCTGTTGGTGGGAGCGTAATATGCCCAGAATGTGTAAAAGCAGAAGAAGAAGAGTTTGAAAAAGTGAGAACCTATTTAAGAGATAATAGAGGAGCAGATATAAATGTAGTATCAGACGAAACAGGGGTATCTACTAAAAAAATACTTAAATATTTAAGAGAGGGCAGATTAGAAGTTAGTGAAGGTATAGCAGATTTTTTAAAATGTGAAAAATGTGGAGTGCCTATAAGAAGTGGTCAATATTGCCGTGCTTGCTCTGAAAAAGTGTCTAAAAATTTATCGAGTGTTTTAGTTGTTAAAGAAGAAAACAGTAACAAGAGTGGTGCTAAAATGCACATTAGAAGAAAATAAAAATACCTCTAAATAGCTTTTATTTGTAAAAAGCTATTTAGAGGTATTTTACTTGCTTATAGATATAATGTATATAGAAGTATCTTATTTGTATAAATAGGCAAAAATTATATAATGTCAAACAATATAAATATTATAATTAAAAACCATATATTATCATTATTAGCATTTTTTTTAATATTTTGTGTTGAAGATATGTATATTTCTGTGTTATAATTAGTGTTAAAAGATGAATTTTTTAAAAATTGTGTAGGGATATTTTTTAAGTTATTATTCATAAAACCACTCCTTAATTTACTAGTTAAATAAATAATATTCTTTTAAAAAATTTTTAGAACTAAAAATAAATTATACTAAAATACTTGACATTCATTAAATAAAGTGGTAATTTAATTATATAATATTTATTTACATAGATATTATAATCTTAATAACTTAAAATTTTTTCTTATTTATTTATAAAATTTGATATTATAATAGTTATATTTTTATATATTATTTAGGAGGAAAATATGAAGATTTCAACACGTGGTAGATACGGTATAAAAGCTATGGTAGATTTAGCTATGAACTCAAAAGATGATAAATGTGTTTCACTTAAAAGCATAGCACAAAGACAAGGCATACCAGAAAATTATCTTGAACAACTTATGGCAGTATTAAAAAGAGCAGAGGTTGTAAAGAGTATTAGAGGTGCTCAAGGGGGATATGTTTTAAATAAAAAGCCAGAAGATATATCTGTTGGTGATTTATTAAAAATATTAGAAGGAAGCCTTGCTCTTGTAGATTGCTTAGAAAATCAACCACCTAAAAAGAAATGTGGTAATGCTAATTGTAATGAATGTGCTGTAAAAGATGCTTGGGAGATAATAAGTGATAAACTAGCAGAAGCTGCACATTCTATAAGCCTAAAAGACCTAATTACAAATGAATAGGAGACGGTTTTTATGAAAAAAGAAATTTATTTAGACAATGCTGGAACAACTAGAATAAGACCAGAAGTTGCAAAAGTTATGATAGAAAATTTAGAAAAAGCTTATGGTAACCCTTCTAGCATATATAAAATAGCTAGAGAAAATAAAACTATTTTAGAAGAAAATAGAGAGAAAGTTGCAAAAGCTATTAATGCAGATAAAAATGAAATATATTTTACTGGTGGTGGGTCTGAGTCTAACAACTGGGCATTAAAAGGCATTGCTGAAAGCTATAAACAAAAAGGGAAACACATTATAACAACTAATGTAGAACATCACGCTATACTACACGTTTGTCAATATTTAGAAACCATTGGGTATGAAGTAACATATTTACCAGTAGATGAACAGGGGAATATAAGTATAGAACAATTAAAAGATGCTATAAGAGAAGATACTATACTTATATCGATAATGTTTGCTAATAATGAGATAGGCACAATAAACCCTATTAAAGAGATAGGTAAAATAGCTAAAGAAAGAGGAATACTTTTCCATACAGATGCTGTTCAAGCTGTTGGGCATATACCTATTGACGTTAAAGAAATGAATATAGACCTTTTATCTATGTCAGCACATAAGTTTTATGGACCTAAAGGAATAGGAGCTTTATATATAAGAAAAGGTATTAAAATTACACCATTAATTCACGGTGGAGCACAAGAAAGAAATAGAAGAGCAGGTACTGAAAATATAGATAGTATTATAGGTATGGGAACTGCTATTGAGCTTGCTATTGAAGAGCTTGATACAGAGATGGAAAGGCTTACAAAATTAAGAGATAAGCTAATAGATGGAATATTAAGCACTATACCATATTCAAGATTAAATGGTACTAGAGAAAATAGAATGCCTGGTAATTGCAACATATCATTTGAATTTATAGAAGGCGAATCTGTTTTACTTCTTTTAGATATGAATAATATTTGTGCATCTAGTGGTAGTGCTTGCACATCTGGCTCTTTAGACCCATCTCACGTTTTATTAGCTATTGGGTTACCACACGAAAAAGCTCACGGTTCTTTAAGATTATCTTTAGGTTTATACAATACAGAAGAAGACGTAGATTATTTATTAGAAAAATTACCTCCTATTGTTGCTAGAATGAGAGAAATGTCACCTTTATATGAAGAGTTTTTAGCTAGTAAAAAATAATATTAATTTTATAAATAATTATAAATAGATACTAGATAGATTGAAAGGAAGATAGAAATTATGCAATATAGTGAAAAAGTTATGGACCATTTTATGAACCCTAGAAATGTTGGAGAAATAGAAGATGCTAGTGGTGTTGGAACAGTAGGTAACGCTAAATGTGGCGATATAATGAAAGTTTATTTAAAAATAGAAGATAATGTAGTTAAAGATGCTAAATTTAAAACATTTGGTTGTGGTGCAGCTGTTGCTACAAGTAGTATGGCAACAGAACTTATAATAGGTAAAACTATTGAAGAAGCTTTAAAAATAACTAATAAATCTGTTATGGAAGCTTTAGATGGGCTACCACCTGTTAAAGTGCATTGTTCTTGTCTTGCAGAAGAAGCTTTACAATCTGCTTTATGGGATTATGCTCAAAAAAATAATTTAAAAATAGAAGGTTTAGAGCCACCTAAAGATTCTGACCATCATCATCACATTCCAAATGAAGAATAGGAGATAGTTATGAAAAAAGTTGTAGTTGGTATGAGTGGAGGCGTAGATAGCTCTGTTACAGCATATTTATTAAAAGAACAAGGATACGATGTTATAGGTGTTACTATGCAAATATGGCAAGATGAAAAACGAGAATGCCTAGAAGATAATGGCGGTTGTTGTGGTTTTTCGGCAGTAGATGATGCTAGAAGTGTTGCTAATAAATTAAATATACCTTATTATGTTTTAAATTTTAAAAGAGAATTTAAAGAAAGTGTTATAGATTATTTTATAGATGAATATTCTAAAGGGTTAACACCTAATCCTTGTATTGCTTGTAATAGATATGTAAAATGGGAAAGCCTTTTAAGCAAATCTTTAGCATTAGGTGCAGATTATATTGCAACGGGACATTATGCCAGGATAGTAAAACACCCAGTAACTAATAGATATACTATTAAAACAGCTAATACAGATGCTAAAGACCAAACTTATGCCTTATACAACTTAACTCAGTTTCAGTTAGAAAAAACTCTTATGCCTATTGGTGATTATGACAAAGATACTGTTAGAAAAATTGCAAAAGATATAGGCCTTATAGTTGCTAACAAACCTGATAGTCAAGATATATGCTTTGTACCAGATGGTGATTATGCAAAATTTATTAGAGAAAACTCTAATATTAGTATTAAAGAGGGTAACTTTGTAGATATTAATGGTAATATTTTAGGTAAACACAAAGGTATTACTAATTATACAATAGGGCAAAGAAAAGGCTTAGGTATTGCTTTTGGCAAGCCTATGTATGTATCAGAGATTAGAGCCGATAAAAATGAAATTGTTTTAACTGAAAATGATGGGTTATTTAAAAACAGTGTTTTAATAAAAGATTTTAATTTTATGAGTGTTGAAGATATAGAAGGAGAGGTAAAAGTTTTAGGTAAACTTAGGTATAGCCAAAAACAAGCTCCTTGTATAATTAAAAAGGTTGATAATAATATGGTAGAAGCTATATTTGAGCAACCTCAAAGAGCTGTTACACCAGGGCAAGCTGCTGTTTTTTATGACGGAGAATATGTTCTTGGTGGAGGTACTATATATAAATAATTATATTATATATAAATAATTATATATAATATAATTAGAGGGTGCAGACAAAGTCTACACCCTTTCAAAAAAATAACAAGATTATTTTTTTGAGGTACTGTATGAAAAAAAGCCAATTTCTTCGTACAAGGGCTAAAGCCCCTAGAAATCTGGCTTTTTTACACAATCTGAGGCAAAGCCACATCTTGTGATTAAAATTTTTATGCAAGCATAAAAATGTGTATAAGCTACTTTAATATTATTTGTCTTCAGTCTGTAATTATAAATAATATAATTAAATTAGCAATAAAGACTTTATTTTATTTCATTTTTATATTGAATATATTTAAATTTAAATATATAATATAAACAATGTTAATAAAAATAAAGTCTTTTTAATTATGTATTATATTGTAAAAGGAGAATTTTATGGCTAAAAAATATACAGAAGAAATAGTTGAAATAAATGAAATAGTTTTTCCTAATAAGGGAGTAGGTTTATTTAATGAAAATAAAGTTTATATAAAAAATACTATACCAGGTCAAAAAGTAAAAGCACTTATAAAAAAGAAAAAGCAAAAATATGAAGGGCGATTGCTAGAAATAATAGAAAAAGCAGATTATGAAATAGAACCATCTTGTGATTGCTTTGGTTTATGTGGAGGATGTACATATCAAAATATTTCTTATGATAAAGAAATAGAGATTAAAAAAAATAATGTGCTTAATATATTAAAAAGTGAAGGCATAGAAAATTTTGAATTTTTAGGCATTAATAAAAGCCCAGATATAAATTGTTATAGAAACAAAATGGAATTTTCTTTTGGTGATACTGGCATAGATGGAGAGCTATCTTTAGGTATGAGAAAAAGAAATAGCTATTATGAAGTGGTTAATGCATATAATTGTAAAATAGTGTCTGAAGATATAAGAAAAATTTTAAAATGTGTTTTAGATTATTTTAAAAATACAAATGAAACTTTTTATCATAGAATGAGAAAAACAGGTAGCCTTAGACATTTATTAGTAAGACAAGCTTTTTTTACTAAACAAATAATAATAGGCTTAGTAACTTCTAGTCAGTTTAATACAGATTTAATAAAATTAAAAGATGAATTATTAAATCTTAAATTAGAAGGAGAAATAAAAGGGTTTTTACATATAATAAATGATAGTAGTGCTGATGTTATAAAAGTTGATAATATAAATACTATATATGGAAATGATTATTTTTATGAAAAGCTTTTAGGGCTTGATTTTAAAATTTCTTTATTTTCATTTTTTCAAACAAACTCTGCTGGAGCAGAAAAATTATATAGTATTGTTAAAAAGTTTGTTGGAGAAGTTGATAATCAAACAGTTTTTGATTTATATTGTGGCACTGGTACAATTGCTCAAATAGTAGCTAAAGAAGCTAAAAAAGTTATAGGTGTAGAGTTGATAGAAGAAGCCGTAGAAGCGGCTAATATAAATGCAAAGATTAATAATATAGATAATTGTGAATTTATAGCAGGTGATGTTTATAAAGTGGTACAAGATTTAAATATAAAGCCCGATTTAATTATTTTAGACCCACCTAGAGAAGGGATAAACCCTAAAGCTATAGATAAAATAGTAAATTTTGATTCTGATAGAATAATTTATATATCTTGTAAAGCATCTTCTTTAGCTAAAGATTTAAAAGCTTTTATAGAAAAAGGATACAATATAGAAAAATTAGAAATGATGGATATGTTCCCTAGAACTTATCATATTGAAACGGTATGTCTATTGAGTAAGATAAAATAATATTTTTAAAGGATTTTATTATGATATTAGTAAAAAATAATTTATCATTAGATGAAGAAATAAAACTTATGGATATTTATTTAGAAAGTAATAAAGAAAATATTAAAAATTTTTATCCAGAATGTAAAAATGAAAAGATAGGGTTATAAATGATAAAGGAGGATTTTTGTAAGTATATAAAAGAAGAATTTTTTATAAATAAAGATAATAAATATTATATTTTAGAAAAAGATAATTTATGGGTAAGTGCTATGCGTATAAGTAAGATACAAGATTTTTATTGGATTGAAGCATTAGAAACTCACCCTATGTATAGAAATAAAGGTTATGCTAAAGAATTATTAATTGGTAGTATCAATTATCTAAAACAAAAAGGTAATTTTATTATTAGAGATGAAGTTTATAAAGAAAATATAGCGTCTTTAAATACTCATTTAAAATGTGGCTTTATTATTGAATATGAAAATTCTAAAGATTATTGTAGCAATACATTTAATAATAAGTATTATGGATTAAAATATGAATATAAAAAACACTAAATATTTGTATATTTAGTGTTTTTTATATATATTATTTATACTCTTCAATAGAGATACTTTCTATTATAACATCTTCTAAAGGTTTATCATTTTCATCAACTTTAACACTAGCAATTTTATCAACTACATCCATACCTTCATAAACTTGTCCAAACACAGTATGTTTACCATCAAGCCAAGGTGTACCACCAACTTCTATATATTTTTCACATACATTAGAAGGATAAACTTCTTTAACTTTTATACCATTTTGTTCTTCTTCTTGATTTTCAGAATAATATTTTAACATTTCTTTGTCTTCATTACTTACACTATCGCTTTGAACAATGAAGAATTGGCTACCATTAGTGTCAGGACCGCTATTTGCCATACTTAAAGCACCATTAAAGTGTCTTAAATTTGGTATGCTAATTTCATTTTCAAAAGGCTCACCATAGATGCTTTCGCCACCCATACCAGTACCAGTAGGGTCACCACCTTGTATCATAAAGTCATCAATAACTCTATGGAAGATAAGACCATCATAGTATCCATTTTTTGCGTGAGTTATAAAATTTTCTACAGCTTTAGGAGCTTGCTCTTTAAAAAATCTTATTTTTATATCACCATAGTTAGTCTTTAAAATAGCTATTTCTTCACCTTGTTTTATTTCAGAAAATTGTAATAATTCATTAGATGTGTTACTGTCAGATGTGTTGCTTGCATCTGCTTGAGAGCTAGATTCATCAGAAGTTTCATCAGAAGTTTCATCAGAAGTTGTTTGGTTTGTAGTAGTAGAATCTTCTGTATTTTCTTTTTTGCTACAAGCAACGCTAAACATCATAGTAAAAGCTAACAATGCTAATATTAGTCTTTTTTTCATAAAATAATGCCTCCAATATATACTAATTCTTTCTATTATATTTTATACTAAATTATAGATTTGTCAATAATATAATATAATAATTTACACAATATTAAAACTTTATTAATATTATAAATATTTTTGTGAATAGTGCTATAAAATTTTGTATAATGACTATATAAATAGATAATTGTATTAAAAAATAATATTTGATATACTTAATATACAGATATAGGAGGGGATATAATTGAAAGATAATATTATTTTAATAACCACAGACCAACAAAGATTTGATACTATTCAAGCATTAGGAAATAATAGTATATTTACACCACATCTAAATTATTTAGTAACACAAGGTATAAGTTATACAAGGTGCTATGCTGATTGCCCTATATGTGTACCATCTAGAACAACTATAATGACAGGTAAAAAAGGGTTTGAAAGTGGTGTAATATCAAATGCTAATCATCAAAATTTTATGGAACAAACAACATATAAAAGAAAAACATTACCAGCTATATTAACTGATAATGGATATCAAACTAAAGCTATGGGTAAAATGCATTTTGAACCAGCAAGGGCTTGCTATGGTTTTGAAAGTATGCGTTTACCTTTAGATTATATGAGAGAATATGATAAAAAAAATAATAATATAAGGCCTAAGGCACACGGTATAGGAGAATGTGAAATAGAGCCAGTAATATCAACGGTAGAAGTTAAAGATAGCATAACAACTTGGACTATTGATGGTTCAATAGATTTTATAGAAACAAGAGACCCTTTAAGACCATTTTTTTTATGGACTAGTTTTACAAAGCCACACCCACCTTTTGACCCTTGTAGAGATTTTTGGGATTTGTATGAAAATATATCTATGCCTAGTGCTATATATGGAGATTGGTCTAAAGATATAGATAATGTACCTATGGGGCTTATGGAAGGGTCTTTTGAAAATACCAATGTATATCTTTTTAGTGATGAACAGCTAAAAGCTAGCAAAAGAGCATATTATGCAATGATTAGTCAGTTAGATTATTCTTTAGGGTTGCTTTTTGGCTGTTTAAGGGAAAATAATTTATTTGATAACACTTGGATTATATTTACATCTGACCACGGAGAAATGCTAGGAGACCACCATATGGCACAAAAAAATTTATTTTTTGAAGGAGCATCACATATACCTATGATAATTGTTCCTCCAAAAAACAGTAAATATGAAAGAAATAAAATAGTAGAATATTTTGCAGAAATAAATGATTTATACCCTACAATACTTTCTATGGCAGGTATTGAAAAACCAGAAGATATAAAAGGTAAAGATTTATTATCTTTAAATGAAGAAAGAATATTTTATGGAAACAGTTTAAATAAACATTTTTGTGTTATGAAAGACAACATTAAACTTATATATTGTTCGAGAGGTGATACTAAATTATTATTTGATATTAATAAAGATAAGATGGAACAAAATAATTTAATAAATGATGAAAGTTACAGAGATATAAAAGAAGAATTATGGGGTTTATTAATAGAAAATACTAAAAAATATACGCCACATTTATTAAAAAATAATGATTTTATAATATCTGAACCACCAAAGTCTATAAAAGACATTAAAAATCGTTGGTTTGGTTTTCATTTTAAAGATTATAGTGTAGATACGTTTCATTAAAATTAATTGCAATTAACAGGTATGATATATTTATCATGCCTAGTTTTTGTTAGTAAATACAGTAAAAATTTAAAAATATTTTTATATCATATATAAATTATTATTAATAAAATAAATTTGTAATATTATTGTAATTGTATTATTTAAAAAAAAATGTAATAATATATATATAATAATAAATTAAAAAAGGGGTATAAAAATGAAAAAAGTTTTAAGTATATTTTTAAGCTTTATTTTAATTTTTTCATTTACATTTGAAGTTTTTTCTGCTAATAATATAAATATTACACAAAAAGCCATAAACATTAACAAAAATAATACCAATATATATGGAGAATATCCTGTTATATCTGGTTTAAGTAGTTTATCTTTTCAAAGAGATGTTAACAATAAAATTGATAGTATAATAAAAAGTAAAACAACATCTTATTCTCAAAAAACAACAAATAAAATAGAGGTATCATATGATATTATACAAGAAGGTAATATATTATCTAGTATGATTTATTTCAAAAATGTTTATAATAATGAGATAGTTCCTTATAGTGTTAATATTGATATAAAAAATAATAAATATGTTACAATAAATAGTTATTTTAATGCTAATGGTTTAAATTATACTAATAAGGTGGTTTCTAATAAAGCAGCTAATATGGGTGTTACATATAAAAAGGTAACTGAAAATACACCATTTTATATAAAAAATAAAAATGTTTATGTTGTATATGGTGCTGGTAGTATTACTTTTGCACAAAAAGGAAATATAATATTTGAAATACCTTATAAAAATCTAAATAATTATCAAATAAATAAAACGAATTATTATAAAAAATCTCAATATAATGTTAAAATGGTACCTTTAAGAGAACCTTTACAATATTTTGGTTATACTATGAATTGGGAAGCTAACAAAAATTCTATAACTGTTTTAAAAGATGGTAAATTTGTATCATATCTTGTTATAGGTGAAAATAGATATTCTGATAAAAATAATAAGGTTATAAGGCAGCTAGAATTTGCACCAGAAATAAAAAATGGAAAGGCTTATGTTCCTATATCTTATTTTAGTGAAATATTAGAAATGTTATTTGCAGTAGATAATAATGAAAATATTATAATATCATCTTATAAGCTATAATAAAAGACTATTAATATCTATTTAGATATTAATAGTCTTTTATTTTTCATATATTGATATAATATGTAGTATTTTATAAAGAGTAATAAACTAATATAGAAATGCCTTCTGATAATAATATTATATAAGTTTTTATTTAAATTTATATTAATAATATAAAATATAATGCCGATATATATTTATACAGATATTTAGAGGTGAGATTGTGAATATAGATAAAATAAGTATTAATAATATAAACAATGTATACAATAAAAATATTAGTTTTAAAGAGGGTGATATATTATCAGGTTATATAAAATCTTTAAAAGATGATATTTATACGATAGATTTAGAAAATAAAATAACAATAAACGTTGATAAAAATAAAATAGTAGGTAATGTTGGAGATACTATTTATTTTAGAGTAGAAGATGATAAAAATACATTAAAGCAAATTATAGAGGTAGAAGATAAAGAAATAGAAGAACAAACTATATATGAACAAACAGAAACAAAACACAACGATACAAGAGTTATAAAGAAAAATTCTTTAGACAATATTTCTGAAATAAATAAATCTCAGCAACAATATAAAAAATTTTTAGATAAAAATAGTCAGCCATCTGTTCAAGAAAATATTTTATATACAAATAAAATTAAAAGTAAATTATCACATATATCTAATACTATAACACAAGAAGATTTACAAAAATTTGCAAATAGTGGTATAAACCCTAAAAATTTAGATATAATGTCTTTTAGTGATTATTTAAATGAAAGTTTAGGTGTAGATACAGAAGAAAATACTTTAGATAAAAAAACTTTAAAAGAGATAAAAGAAGAAAAGCAAAAATCTATGAAAATGGACTTAAATATGAATGGGATAGATGAAGAAGATATTCTTAGGTTTGAAAGTGTTTTATCTAAAGTAGGGTTACCTAATACAGATAGAAATATATCTACATTAAAAAATATTAAAGAAAAAATAGAAAAGATAGAAAATGTAGATAAAGATACAGCCTTAAACATTATAAAAAAGGGAGATAAAGCAACAATAGAAGATTTATATACATCTAAATATACTAGATTTTCTAACAAAGAAAATGTTAATATAGATGTTATAGAAAATATTGATGCTCAAATAGAAAATATATTAAAGCAAAATAATATAGAAATTAATGAAGAAAATATATCTATTGCAAAAGATTTTATAAAAAATGAAGTAGATATATCTTTTGAGAATATTGAAAGGTTTAAACAACTAGAAAATATAAAAGAAAATATAAATATAGATGAAATTTTACAAAAAAGTGCTAAAAATATTTTAAAAAATGAGAATATATTAAATGTGAAAATATTTGATGATAAAAATATAGAACAAGAGTATGCAAAGTATAAAAATATTTTACCTAATATTTCACCACAACATATACAAGGGCTTATTGATAATAAAATAAAGATTAACCTTAAAAACATAGTAACAAACTATGAAAATATTAATATAGATAATGTTAATGTAAGTAACGAGGCTATATCTGAAAAATTAAATCTTTATAAAATACAATTAAAGTTAACAACAGAAGCTATGTATTCTCTTTATAATAAAGACATAAATATAGATACAAAACCTTTACAAGAAGTTATAAACCATCTCGAAAATATAGAACAAGAAAACTATAAAAAATATTTAGAGATAAATAAAGCTCCTGTTACACAAGAAAATTTGCAAACAATGAAAAGTGTATCTAATACGATACAAAATATATATCCACACATAGTTTATAATACATTTAAAGATATAGTAGAAGAAAGAGTAGACTTTTCTTTAATAGGTATTAATAAAAGCTTAAAAGCACAAAATATTATTGATGATTTTGAAACATTTAAAACTATGCCAAATAGAGCTTTTGGAGATAGTATAAATAAACTTAAAGATAATTTTAAAAGTTTGCTTATTGAAAATGGGTTTGAAGCTAATGAAAATAATATAAAAGCTCTTAAAATATTATCTCTTAACAATATGGATTTTACAGAAGAAAATATGCTAAATGTAAAATTATTAGATAGTAAAATAGAATATTTAGCAAATAATTTACACCCATTAACAGTTGCTAAAATGTTAAAAGATAGTTTTAACCCTATGCAAAAAAATATAAATGACGTTATAGATTATATAGAAAATAATAATTTTGGCCAAACATCTAGAGAAAAAATAGTAGAGCAAATATTAGATATAGATAAGGATAATAAACTATCTAAAGAAGAAAGAGATGGTATAGTAGCTGTTTATAGAATGTTAAATATTGTTCAAAAAGGGGATAGCGTTGCAATAGGTAATCTTTTAAAAACAGAAAAAAATATTACTTTAGAAAATCTTTTACAAGCATATAAAATATCTGAAAAAAATAGAAAACATATAGATTTTGATAAAAAAATAGATGAAAATACTGGACAAGGTGAAAAAATAACACCAAATGCTAATATTGCAAAATCTATACAAACAGGTATAGAAAAAGCTAATGAAGATTATAACAAATTTATATTAAATCAAATATTAAATTATTCAAGCTCAGAAAAAATAAATAAAATAGATATTAATATTACTATTGAAAATCTTTTAGAAAATTTAAAAGATGACAACAAAAAAACTATATCAAAACAAACAAAGTATGATTTAATAAAAGATATACAAAACCTAGATAATATAAGTAATGATACTATAAATTATCTTATAAAAAATAATATACCAATAACTCTTAATAATATTAAAGTTATGGAAAATATTATAAAAGAAAAAATAAAAATAACTAAAGATATAGATGATTTTAAAAATGAGCTTGAAAATAGAAAAATATCTTAAGGAGATAGTATTTTTAATATTAATGATAATAAAAAAATGTTTAAAGAAGAAACTATTAATACTGTTGATAATCTACAACAAGAAAATGAACAAATATTTGATAAAATAATAAATTTAGATGATTTAGACGATATAAAATATATGATATTAAAAAATAAACAGGTAAAATCTAATATTAAATTTATTAAAGATAATAACAATATAAAAAATGGTATTTATACAGTGCCTATGAAATTATCTAATGGTAAAGTTACAGACCTTAATATGTACATATTAAATGATATGGCTTTAAATGATAAAAATTTAAGCTTATACCTAAATTTTGATAATGCAGAAAATAATAATATACAGGCTTATGTTAAGATATCTAATAAAGGAACATTAGCAGATATAGTTACAAAATCTGGTGATAACATACAAAATTATGAAAATGATATTTTAAATATTTTAAGTAAGTTTGATATATATCCAGATAATATTATGTATAGTATAGATACTGAAAAAAGTTTATATAAAGAAGATGATATTTTAAATATTAATGAAAAATTTAAAGATATGGAAAATAAGTTTAATAAAGTTATTTAAATATTATAGTATAAAAAGAGGGTGTAGATTTTGTCTACACCATCAAATAAGCTATAAAAATAGTTTATTTTTAATATTTATTTTGTTAATTCTTTAACAAGTTCTCTAACGTCTGCTTCACAACAACCACAACCTGTGCCACAACTTGTTTTAGCTTGAACTTGTTCAAAAGTTTTAGCACCAGATTTTACTGCATCTTCAACAGCACCAGCAGTAACATTAAAACATCTACAAATAACTTTATTTCTATCCATTTTTAATACCTCCATAATTAAAGCTATATATATTATTATACACAAAAAAGAAAAATAGTCAAGTAAATAATAATTATTATTAATTAAAAATTTTAAGGAGAATTGTTGTGATAGTAGGTAAAAATATAGAAGAATTTAGTAAATATAACTTTCTATATATAGAAAATATATTAGATGGTATAGAAAAATTTAAACATATTTGCTTTACAGCAGATTATAAAAACTATAATTTATTTATAAAAATTATAGCTAATAAAAGTAAAAAAAGTTTTTTTGACTTTTATTTTTCTAATCTTAATGAAAATGAAAAACAAGCCTTTTATAATTTAGAAAATTATGATAATATAATAAAAAGGTTTAAATTTAACAAAGAAGATATATTTTTTGATTTAAAAGATATAGATGATGAAATATTTAATTTTATAACAAAAATATCTTATAAAGAAATATTATTTTCTACATTTTATTTTGATAATCCTAATATTACTTTGTGGACAAACTATAACAAACAGTTTATTTTATTCTTTAAAGATGAGCAATTTATATTAGAATGTAAAAAAATAGCAAAAGATTTAAACTTAGAAATTTTATTTGAAAAATGTTAAGGTGAAAATATGAAAAATTATAAAATTATAGTATCTTATGATGGTACAAGATATAGCGGTTGGCAAAAACAAGGCAACACAGACAATACAATACAAGGAAAACTTGAAAATATATTATCAAAAATGGTAGGAGAAAAAGTAGAAGTTTTTGGTTCTGGTAGAACAGATGCGGGAGCACACGCAAAATACCAGGTAGCTAATTTTAAATTAGATACAGATAAAAGTAAAAAAGAAATTTTAACATATTTAAATGAATATTTACCAAATGACATAGCAGTTAATAGTATAGAGCAAGTAGATATGAGATTTCATAGTAGGCTTAATGCTAAAACAAAAACTTATTTATATAGAATAAATACAACAGGTATACCAAATGTTTTTGAAAAAAATTTTGTATTTAATACAAAAACTAATCTTGACTTAGAAAAAATGAGAAAGGCTAGTAAAGAGTTTATTGGTGAGTATGATTTTTTACCGTTTTGTAGTAATAAAAAATCTAAAAAGTCTACAGTTAGAAAAATATATAGTATAAGCATAATAGAAGAGGATAATGAAATAAAAATATATATAAAAGGAAATGGCTTTTTATATAATATGGTTAGAATAATAGTAGGTACTTTATTTGAAATAGGCCAAGGTAAAAGAGAAAATAATATACAAGAGATTTTTGAAGGTAAAGAAAGAATAAATGCAGGTATAACTATGCCTGCTTGTGGACTATGTCTTATAGATGTAGAATATTAATATATTAGGAGTGATTTTATGTTAAATTTTGAATTTTATAATCCAGCTAAAATTATTTTTGGTAAAGGAACAGAAGAAAATGTAGGTAAGCAAAGTGCAAACTTTGGTAAAAATATTCTTTTACATTATGGTGGAGGCTCTATTAAAAAAAATGGGGTATACGATAAAGTTATAAAATCTTTAAAAGAACAAAACTTAAATATTTTTGAACTAGGTGATGTAAAACCTAACCCAAGATTATCTCTTGTTAGAGAAGGTATAAAAATTTGTAAAGAGAAAAATATAGATTTTATATTAGCAGTAGGTGGAGGTAGTGTTATAGATTCTGCTAAAGCTATATCCATAGGGGCTAAATACGAAGGCGATGTTTGGGACTTTTTTATAAAAGGCACAGTGGCAAAAGATGCAATACCTTTAGGAGTTGTTCTTACTATACCAGCTGCAGGCTCAGAAAGCTCTACAAGCACAGTTATAACAAATGATGAGGATAATAACTATAAAAGAGGTATGCAATCTTTAGAATATATACCTAAATTTGCTATTTTAAACCCAGAATTTTGCTATTCTTTACCAAAATATCAAATAGCGTGTGGTTGTTGTGACATATTAGCACATTTAATGGAAAGATATTTTACACAAGTAGAAAATGTTGAGCTTAGTGATAGACTTATAGAAGGGGCAGTTAAAACTATTATAAATAATGCAAAAATAGCTTATAATGATAATACAAACTATGATGCTTGGGCAGAAATAATGTGGACAGGAACAATAGCACATAATAATTTGCTTAATATGGGAAGAATAGGGGATTGGGCAAGCCATCAAATAGCACACGAGTTAAGTGGTATTTATGACTTAACTCACGGAGCAGCACTTTCTATTGTTATGCCTGCTTGGATGAAATATGTTTATAAAGATAATATAGATAAATTTTATCAGTTTGCTACAAGAGTTTTTCATATAATAGATGAAGATAAAGAAAAAGCAGTTTTAAAAATGATAGAAACATTAGAAAAATGGTATAAAGAGCTAGATTTACCTATTAAGCTATCAGATGCTAACATAGAGCCAATAAGATTTGAAGAAATGGCAGAAAGAGCATTTTTAAATAAAGACGTAATAGGAAACTTTAAAAAACTTTATAAAGAAGATTTAATTAAAATTTATAATCTTTGTGTATAAATAATATAGACTAGCACTAAATATACTTTTATTGCATATAATTTTATATATAAACTTGGAGGAATAATTTATGCAATATAGTATAAAGGACTTTTTTGTTAATAATAATTACACTATAAAAAATACAGAAAATATTGAACAACCAGAAAATAATATGAATATGGGGCAAGAAGAATCTATGCCTCAACCTAGGGTTGATAACAGTGAAGACTCAGGATATATGAAAGAACGTGAAATGGAGCTTATGAGAAAATCTTATTCAGAGATAAACACTTTTTTATATCCATTTGTTGTAGAAGTTTTAGATGAATTTGAGTTTATAGGTAGCCCTATTTATGGTGTTAGTGGTATAGATAGAGAAACTATATCTCAAATGGTAGATAGAGTTATAAATTTAGCAGAAGAAACTTTAGACCAAATTGGTGAGGCTAAAAATGAAAGAACAGGAAATTATCTTAGAGAATGGGATAGATGGGGATTATTAAGGTCAGTAGTAGAAAGTTTATTATTAAATGATATTTTTGCTATAAGACGTCCAAATTATTTTAAAAATTATGCTCCAAATATATTAAAATAGTATTTTAAAATTATATTTTAAAGGGTGTAGGTTTTATCTACACCCTAAAAATATAGATATTTATTTATAAAGAGGTGGATAAAATTGCAAAAAATTATATTTTCTCCAAGCACTTACATACAAGGAAGAAATGAAATAAATAATTTATCAAAATATATAATAAATCTTGATAAAAAACAAGCATATATTATAATTGATGAATTTATATATAATGCTTATAAATATAAAATTATTAAAAGCTTTGAAAATAGTAAAATAAAATATGATTTTGTAATATTTAATGGTGAATGTTGCCTTGAAGAAATAGACAAGCATAGAAAAGTTTTAAAAAATTATGATATTATAGTTGGTATAGGTGGAGGTAAAGCATTAGATTTTGCAAAAGCTATATCATATTATGAAAATTATCCGGTTATTATTGTTCCAACGGTAGCATCTACTGATGCACCTTGTAGCAGATTGTCTGCTATATATACAAAAGAAGGACAATTTTCACATTATTTAACTTTAAAAAATAGTCCCAATATAGTTGTTGTTGATGTAGATATTATTATGAAAGCTCCTATAAGATTTTTGATTGCTGGTATGGGTGATGCATTATCAACATATTATGAAGTAGAGGCTTGTTATAAGTCTAATAGTAAAGCTATAACAGGGGGATATGTTACAGAGCATATACTTATGCTATCAAAACTTTGCAGAGATACTATATTAAATGAAGGATATAAAGCTATTTTATCTATAAAAGATGGCATATGCACAAGTTCATTAGAAAAAATAATAGAAGCTAATATATATCTTAGTGGTATAGGTTTTGAAAATGGAGGCTTATCAGTAGCACACGCTATACATAATGGACTTACTATTTTAGAAGATAGTTATAAAAGCCTTCACGGAGAAAAAGTAGCTTTTGCAACTATTGTTCAATTAGTTTTAGAAAATAGAGATTTAGAAGAAATAAAAAATATTATTTTGTTTTGTAAACAAGTTGGACTACCTACTAATCTTGAAGAACTAGGTATTAATAATATATCGAATGAAGATATTAAAAATGTTGCAAAAATAAGCTGTGATTTAAAATATAGTGTAAAAAATCATTTTTTAGATATAAAAGAAGAAGATATATTTTCGGCTATAATATTGGCTAATAGAATAAGTAAAGAAGTAATAAGTTAATTATTACTTCTTTACTTATTCTATTAAATATTACAATAATGGTATGATAAATATTAATGATTAGTAGTTTAAAAGTATATTTTATATTATATTAAATATATAAAAATTTTATAAAATAAGTATTAAACCATATGTTTAATAGTGTTAATAAAAAATATTATAAATTTACAAAATAGGGTAAAATATATTTAAGAATAAGTATACAAAGATTAAAAAGATTTATAAATAAAAATTATAATATTTAAATAAAAAAGGTATCTTATTTAAGATACCTTTTAGAGATTATGAAAGAAAAGCGGGTGATGGGAATCGAACCCACGCATTCAGCTTGGAAGGCTGACATTCTACCATTGAATCACACCCGCAAGTAAAGCGCGAGACGGGATTCGAACCCGCGACCCTCGCCTTGGCAAGGCGATGCTCTACCACTGAGCCACTCGCGCAAATAAAATTAAGATAAGAGCGGGTGATGGGAATCGAACCCACGCATTCAGCTTGGAAGGCTGACATTCTACCATTGAATCACACCCGCAAGTATGCCCAGAGACGGAATCGAACCGCCGACACGAGGATTTTCAGTCCTCTGCTCTACCGACTGAGCTATCTGGGCTTATCACTTATCTGTCCTTAAGACAATAATTATTATAATATACAATCTAAATATTGTCAATACATATTTTAAAATTTTTTAAAAAATTTTTATATTTTTATATTTATAAAATAAACTATGTAAAAGTATAAAAATAAAGACTATAAAATATAGTCTTTATTTAAAGTATAAAATGTATAAAAATGTAAAACCTATAATAATAAAATAAATTGTTATTAATGTCTAAAATGTCTAATATTTGTAAATACCATTGCTATGTTATGTTCATCACAAAGTTTTATAGAATCTTCATCTCTTATAGAGCCACCAGGTTGAATTATAGCAGTAACACCATTTTTAATAGCTTCTCTTACACAATCATCAAAAGGGAAGAAAGCATCAGATGCTAAAACACTACCTTTTACAGCATCTTGATTTATCATTTCTTGACCGTGCTCAATAGCTTGTTTTGTAGCCCAAATTCTATTTACTTGACCATTACCAATACCGATAGATTGTTTGTTTTTACCTAGTGCTATACCATTAGATTTAGCATATTTTACTATTTTCCAAGTAAATATTAAATCTTCCATTTCTTTAGCAGTAGGTTGTCTTTTAGTTACAACTTTTAAATTTTCTTCATCTAAAAGACGATTATTAATATCTTGTACTAATATACCACCAGAAACCTTTTTAATATCAAAAGCAGAATTAGGTTGTTTTTTATCTATATTATCAAGAGTTAGTAAACGTATATTAGGTTTTTTAGTTAAAATATTTAAAGCTTCTTTAGTAAAACTAGGAGCTAAAACAACTTCTAAAAAGATTTTGCTCATTTCTTCGGCTGTTTTTTCATCTATTTCTCTATTTGATACTACAATACCACCAAAGATAGAAGTAGGGTCAGCATTATAGGCTTTCATATAAGCATCATATATATTGTCATCACTTCCAACACCACAAGGATTAGAATGTTTACAAGCAACAATAGTAGGTTCATCAAATTCTTTTAAAAGTTCTAAAGCACCATTTGTATCATTTACGTTATTAAATGACATTTCTTTTCCGTGAAGTTGTTTAAAATTTGTAAGCATACCATTATTATGTCCAATTTCTTTATAAAAGCAAGCCATTTGATGAGGGTTTTCACCATATCTCATACCTTGAACTTTTTCAAAAGTCATAGTAATAATATCATCATATTTAGGTAAATTAGCTTTTTCTTTCATATAATTAGCTATAAGGGTATCATAATGAGCAGTATGAGCAAAAACCTTTGCAGATAAATAAAAATTAGTTTCTTTAGATACTTTACCATTATTTTTAAGCTCTTCTAAAATTTTATTATAATCTTCACAAGATGTTATAACAGAAACATCTTGATAATTTTTAGCAGCAGCTCTAAGCATAGTTGGGCCACCAATATCAATATTTTCTATTGCCTCTTCTAAGCTAACATTTTCTTTTAAAATAGTTTCTTTAAAAGGATATAAATTAACAACAACAATATCAATAAGAGAAACATTTAATTGTTCTATTTGTTTCATATGCTCTTTATTATCTCTAATAGCTAATATACCTGCATGTATGTTAGGGTGTAGTGTTTTTACCCTGCCATCTAAACATTCAGGAAAACCAGTAACATCAGATATATTTACAACATTTATGCCATTTTCTTTAAGCAAGCTATATGTACCACCTGTTGAAATAATTTCAATGTTTAAATTTTCTAATTGTTTTGCAAAATCTACAATTCCTGTTTTGTCAGATACACTAATTAATGCTTTCATAATTTAGATAAAACTCCTTTTTATAAATTTGTAAATAAAAAAGCCCACCTGTGCAATTAAAAAAATTACCCAGACGGACGATTAATAAATTTTGTACTCCCTTGTGTTAATTCACATACCGCCAGTTGTACAAAATATTTTATTTAATTTTATAATACATTATAATAATAACATTAAAAAGCTATATTGTCAATACATTTTAAAATTATACATTTAGAATTGATTATATAATACAACTTGACAAAAGTTACAAAATATAGTATTATTAACTTCTAATTATAATAACATTTTATATTATATACAAGGGAATATATATATAATATTTGTGTATTTTGTTTAATATTTAATAATTTTATCAATAAAGGGGTGTTTGTTTATGAAAGATAAAATTTTTGCAGTCTTACAGCGTATTGGTAGGTCTTTTATGCTCCCTATTGCCATTTTACCAGTAGCTGGGTTATTTTTAGGTATAGGTGGTTCATTTACTAATGAAACTATGCTTGAAACATATAAGCTTACTAGTATTATGGGACCAGGCACTATTTTAAATGACTTTTTCGCAATTTTAAATAGTGCAGGGAGTGTTGTTTTTGATAACTTGCCAATTATATTTGCTATGGGTGTAGCCATAGGTATGGCAAAAGCAGAAAAAGAAGTCGCAGCTTTATCGGGTGCTATTGCCTTCTTTATAATGCATTCTTCTATTAGTGCATTAATTAGAATAAACGGCGGTACAGAGCAGATGTTAGCAGGTTCTACTACATCTGTTTTAGGCATTACATCTTTACAAATGGGTGTTTTTGGAGGTATTATAGTTGGGCTTGGTGTTGCAGCATTACACAATAGGTTTTATAAAATAGAGTTACCTCAGGTTTTATCATTTTTTGGTGGGACAAGATTTGTACCAATAATAAGTGCTATTGTATATCTTTTTGTAGGTATTTTAATGTTTTTTATATGGCCAACTGTGCAATTAGGTATAAATAAAGTAGGTGCTTTAGTTATTAGCTCTGGATACGCAGGAACATTTGTTTATGGTTTTATGGAAAGAGCATTAATTCCTTTTGGGTTACATCACGTTTTTTATTTACCATTTTGGCAAACTGCTGTTGGTGGAACTGCTATGGTAAATGGTGTTTTAGTAGAAGGTGCTCAAAACATTTTCTTTGCTGAGCTTGCAACTCCTGGCATAGAACATTTTAATACAGAAGCTACAAGATTTATGGCAGGTAAATTTCCACTTATGATATTTGGTTTACCTGGAGCAGCATTAGCAATGTATAAATGTGCAAAACCAGAAAAGAGAAAAGTTGTGGCAAGTTTATTAGTATCAGCAGCTTTAACATCTATGTTAACAGGTATAACAGAGCCTTTAGAATTTACATTTTTATTTGTTGCACCTATATTATACGTAATACATTGTATATTTGCAGGGCTTGCATATATGTTTATGCATATATTCAAAGTAGGTGTTGGTATGACATTCTCTGGTGGACTTATAGATATGACGTTATTTGGTATATTACAAGGTAATGCTAAAACTAATTGGATAAATATAGTTTTTGTTGGTATAGTATACTTTATAGTGTATTATTTCTTATTCTCTTTCCTTATTAAGAAGTTTAACTTTAAAACTCCGGGTAGAGAAGATGAAGATGTAGAGGTAAAATTATATACAAGAGCAGATGTAAATGCTAAGAAAGATAATAAAACAGGTGAAAATAATGGTGTAGAAAAAGATGAATTTTCTGCTTTAATACTAGAAGGTCTTGGTGGCAAAGATAATTTAAGTGATGTAGATTGTTGTGCTACAAGACTTCGTGTAACTGTAAAAGATGCAGATAAAGTAAATGAGGCTATATTAAAATCTACTGGTGCATCTGGAGTTATTAAAAAAGGACAAGGTATACAAGTAATATATGGCCCTAGAGTTTCAGTTATAAAATCAAATTTAGAAACATATATTAATAGCTTATAATCAAAATGATAAAAAGTATAGAATCATATCTATACTTTTTATCATTTTTTAGCATATTTACTTAAAAAAATAAAAAAATAGTTAAATTTACAATAAATTTTAATAAATATATTGACTTTTTTTAGTTAAATTTGTTATAATTTAATTAGTTGTTAAAGGGGGGATATTTGTGAGCAAAAGTGTAAAAATGAAAGATATTGCAGATAAATTAGGTGTTAGTATAGTAACGGTTTCTAAGGCTTTATCTAATAAACAAGGTGTTAGTGAAGAATTAAGAGAAAAAATAAAAGAAATAGCAATAGAGCTAGGTTATAAATCTAGCATAAATAATACTAAAAATGAAAACTATAATTATAATATAGGCGTAATAGTTGCTCAAAAATATATGGATGCAGAAAATTCTTTTTATTTTACTATATATAATAATATAGTAAAACATTTGTCAGATTATAATTATTATGCATTATTAGAGGTTATAGATAAAAATAAAGAAATTGAAAATAGCATTCCTAACATAATTTTAGATAAAAGAATAGATGGCATAATAATATTAGGTCAAATGGAAGAAACTTATACTAAAACTATATGTGAACAAGGTATACCAACTATATTTTTAGATTTTTATGATAGACATTTTTTAGTAGATTCTGTAATAGGAGATAATATATATAGCTCTTATGCAATAACAAATTATCTTATAGAGCACGGACATATAGATATAGGATATGTAGGTAATATACATTCTAATAGAAGTATATTAGATAGATATTTAGGTTATTCTAAAGCATTATTAGAAAATGGACTTGATATAAAGAAAGAATTTATAATAGCAGATAGAGATAATAATGGAGCATTTTATGAATTTAATTTACCAAATAAATTACCAACAGCTTTTGTTTGCAATAGTGATAAAACAGCTTATTATTTTATAAGATATTTAAATAAGATAGGTATAAATGTTCCAGAAGATGTATCTATTGTAGGGTTTGATAATGATATACACGCTAAAATATGCAACCCACCAATAACAACAGTTCAGATAGATATAAATAAAATGGCAAAAAAATGTGTATCAAATATTATTAAAAAAATAAAAAATACAGGAACAAAAGTAGATAATAGTATAATTGCAGGTAATATAGTAGAAAGACAATCAGTAAAAACAATATAAAATAAGGCTAAAGATTTAATCTTTAGCCTTATTTTATATTGTAGGTTCTGTATTAGAAGATTCTGTATCAGTTGTTGTAGAAGGTTCGTTTGTGGATTTATGCATAGTAATATTAAATGAACTTTCTTCTTCACCTATGGTAACGCTAGATAAAACAAAATCATTATAACCTTCTTTTTTTAATGTAATAGTATGAACACCTTGAGCTAATTTATATGTTAAAGGTGTATAACCAACTAAAACATTATTGACAAAAACTTCAGCATTATCAGGTGTTGAAGTTATATTTATTTTACCTACTTTTTCTATTTTTTCTAAATTAATATTAAGGGTAGATTGAGGACTGTTTATAGAAATTTGAGTTTCAAAAGGGGTATAACCTTCTTTCTCAGCCCTAATAGAGTAAGAACTATATTGAAGTTTTAAAGGTTCTCTAGATGTTTCTATTACACCATTTACATATAAAGTATAGTCTATAACATTGCTTTTAATAAATAATGTACCAGATTTATTTTGTATTTGGCTTAAATCTAGGGTAGTTTCTGTACCTGATATTATATCAACTTCTTTAACAAAGGATAAAGTATCTTCACTTCTTATAACAACTTTGTGTTTTCCTTCTGATAAGGTAACAGAATCTATTTCATCTAAAGACTTAAATATGTCACGGTCAATTTCTATAACAGCTTTATTTAAATTTGGCTTATTTATAAGTTTTAATGTTCCAGTACCTTTTTTTATTTCTATAAAATATACAGTATTGTTATAACCTTTAATGTCAACTACATCTAAATTTGTAATACTTGATAAATCATAAGGTTCATTGTTTTTAAAAACATAAATATTTTTAGAAATTTTAAATGTTTTATCATTTAAAGTTAAAGTATTTAAATCTGTATTTATAGATATATTAGATACATTTTCTAATAAAAAGCTTTGGCTACTTTGGTTTACATAGTTTAAGGTATTATCATCATCAAAAGAAAAATCTACTATGTCTCCAGATTTTATCTCTGAAATAGTTAACATATTATCGTATTTATCTTTAAATATAGTAGATGGTTTTGATTTTAATGTATATGTTTTATTAGTATTTATATCAGAAAGTGTAAAAATATTTTTTTCATAATTTATATTTTTTACAATACCTAATATATTTTGGTTTGTGTTAGAATCTAAAGCTAATAAATTTTCTGTATCATTATTAGATAGGTTTAAATTATTACTATCATTTACACTTGGTAACCCCATATAGCTAGAAAATGAAGAATAAGTTAGTATAGTTACAATTGTAAATATGCTAATACCAATAAAAATAGTAATACCGATAAATAAGTTAAAATTGAAACTAGGTGATTTTTTTATTTTGTTTGTAGTAGGTTTAGAAGGACTAAAATTTACATTTTTATTAGATTTTTTTGAGTATTTTTTAGCTTCTTTACTAGGTTCGTATATAACACCTTTATAGTCTAAATCTGTTAAAGGAATATCATTAGTAGTATTATTTGATTTATTATTCATAAGTCCTCCCTAATAAAAAAATGTATAAAAATACCAATTTAATATATTATCGCCATATAATGTTGATATAAAAACACCAATAGATATATAAGGTACTAATGGTATAGAATGACCATTATGTAACTTATTTGTTTTATTTAGGTATTTTAATATAAGACCTATTATAGATGCAAATATACAACATATAAACATTGCTAAAAAAATATGAATAGAGCCTAAAAATAACCCTGTAACAGCAAAAAGTTTAACATCTCCACCACCAATACCATTTGTTAATATAGATATAAGTAGAAATGGCATACTAATAAGAAAAAAGCCTATAATATGATATACAATATCACTATTATTAGATATAATTGATATTATAGCTAATATAAATATTAATATATTTATACTATCAGGAACAATACCAACTTTTAAGTCTATTATAGATAAACATATTAATAACGAAAATATTATAATACATATATATGAATATTTGCTTGCACCTAAAGTATTGTATACTAATAAAGATACAATAATATTAAGCAATATAACTAATATGTTTAACCATTTATTATTTAAAGCATATAACGAAAAGAAATTTTTTAATCTCAACTTGTCTTGACAATATGCGTAAATAATAAAATTAGATAAAAAACCCATAAATATAGAATAAATTAAAAAAATTAACATAATAAACACCTTTGAAATAATATTATTTTATTTTATATTATATCATATAAAATAGAATATTGTAAAATAATATTTAAAAGTTTAATAAAAAATAAATATGTGTAAATAAATAGTAATATAATATTAAAATTTATAATAATGTGTTAAATATTACTTGAAGATTATATATTATTAAGTTATAATATATAATTAGTTAGTATAATGTGCAGGTGATATAAATGAAAGGCTTAGTATTAAATGAAAATCAGCAAAAAGCTATGCTACACCATCAAGGACCTATGATGGTTTTATCTGGTCCAGGTAGTGGTAAAACAACTGTAATAACTTATAGAGTAAAAAATTTAATAGAAAAATTTAATGTAGCTCCTAACAAAATTTTAGTTATTACATTTACAAAAGCTGCATCTGAAGAAATGAAAGAACGATTTAATAAAATATGTAATACATCTTATAGTGTATCATTTGCAACATTTCATTCGTATTTTTTTAGAATTATTAGAGAATATTATAAATATAGCTTAGATAATATTTTAGATGATACTGAAAAGATAAATATAATTAAAAATATAATAAATGACTATGATATATCTTACGAAAACCAAGAAGAATTTGTACAAGCAATAATATCTGAAATATCTCTTTTAAAAAATGAGCTTATACAACCAGAATACTTTAATTCTAAGTATATAAGCACAAGCGAATTTAGTTTAATATATAAAGAATATGAAAAAATAAAAAGACAACAAAATAAAATAGATTTTGATGATATGCTTGTGCAATGTTATAGTTTATTAAATAATAATGAAAAAATAAAAAATTTTTGGTTAGATAAATATGAATATATATTAATAGATGAGTTTCAAGACATTAATAAAGTTCAATATGAATGTATGAAGATATTATCATCAAAATATAAAAATATATTTGTTGTAGGTGATGATGACCAAAGTATATATGGGTTTAGAGGCTCTAGACCAGAATTTTTACTTACATTTCCAAAAGATTTTAAAAATACAAAAAAAGTTATATTAAATATAAATTATCGTTCTACAAAGCAAATAATAAACTTATGTAATAAGATAATTTTAGAAAATAATAATAGATATGAAAAAAATATTATAGGTACAGAAAAAGAAAATAAATCTCCAATATTAATAAGAGCATATGATTCACAAGAAGAAGCAAAAAAAATAATAGAAAAAATACAAATATTAAAAAAAGATTATCCATTAGAAGAAATTGCTATAATATATAGAACAAATTTACAGGCAAGAGCAGTTGTAGAGATGCTTAGAGATTATAACATAGAATATCAATTAAAAGACAAAATAATAAGTGTATATGACCATTTTATAGCAAAGGATATAATATCTTATCTAAAATTGGCTATTAATAAACTTGATAATGAATCATTTCTAAAAATAGCTAATAAGCCAAAAAGATTTTTAAATAAAGATATGCTACAACAGGCATTTGAAACCTGTAAAAATAAAAGCTCTGTTTTAGAATATTTATATTGTAAAGTAGATTTAAAAAGTTGGCAGCTAGAAAATATAAATGAACTTTTATTTCATTTAGGACAAATAAAAAATAAAAATACATATGATGCTATAAGATATATAATAAAAATTGTAGGTTATGAAAATTATTTAGATGAATATTCAAATTTTAAAAATATAGGTATAAAGGGTTTAACAGAAATATTAAATGAAATTTTAGAATCTTCTAAAAACTATGAAAAAATAGAAGATTATTTAAATCATATAGAAATAATAAAGCAAGATATTGTTCAAAAATATAAAGGTAATAATAAAAATGGAGTAGTTTTAACAACTATGCATAGTGCAAAAGGATTAGAATATGACGTAGTTTTCGTTATAGGTTGTATTGATGGTATTATACCTCACGAAAGAAGTAAAAATCACTTAGAAATAGAAGAAGAACGAAGATTATTTTATGTTGCACTTACAAGAGCAAGGGTATTATTATATATATCAATAATAAATACCAAATATGAAACACAGGTTTTACCTAGTAGATTTTTGAAAAATTTAATAAAGGCTAAGAGGTGATATAAATGAAAAAAAATAAAAGAGAACAAAAAAAATTAATGGTTCAAATAATAGCTATTATATTAGTAATTTCTATGTTAATTAGTTTTGCTATGCCGTTTTTAGGTTTATTAGCTTAATTTTTTTGGAGGTAAAGAGATGGATATTGAAGAATTAGAAAAACAACTAGGTATATCAAATAATGAAGATAATCAAGAAACAAACAAAGAGCTAGAAGATTTAATAAACTTATTAAATTCACCAGAAGAAGATATAATAAATATACAAAATGATACAGAAATATTTGAAGGGTTATCTCAAGACGAACTAGACATTTTAATGAAACAAGATGAAGATATAGATATAGATGATATAGACATAGATGTTATAAATGATATATCTGTATATGATGAAAAAGAGGGGGTAGCAGATGACGAAACATTAGAAAAATTAAAACAAGAAACTACTGAAAATGATAATGATGATAATAGCCAAAATCAAGAAGATACACAAACAACAAATATAGATACAGAAGAAATGTCAGAAGAAGATTTTTTAAAATTTGTTGAAGAAAGTAAAAATAAAAAGTCTAAATTTAATAAACATAGCATAATAATTATATCAAGTATAATATTTTTAGTTTTTCTTATAGTAGTTACAATTATATTTTTTACAGTTGCTATAAAAAAGGCTAATAATATAATTATACAAAATGAAATAAAAAAAGACAATTTAGCATCAAAATATACTCCTAAAGATAAAAACACAGTATATTTTGATATGGCACAAAACATAGATGGGGAAACATTAATTTTAGAAAAAGTACATATAAATCAATTAAATACTACATTTTATTTTAAAAATAAAATAGAACCAATGAAATATAACATTGTTCTTACAGATTCAAACGAAAACCTATATCCTATGGATTTAAACTTTATAAAAGATGGAGATAATGAAGAATATAGCATATTAAGGTTTGATAGTATAATAGGAGATAATAGAGACTTAAAATTAATCTTTAAAAGTTTAGCAACAGAAGAAAAAGCTATATTTGACTTAAACTTTAATGCAAATTTAGAAGAAGAAAAAATAACATATATAAATAGTAAAGTTAAAAATAATTTTGGAGATTATAATATAAATATTAATTATGCACAGTTTGGTGATAAATCTTCAAGAATAGATTACACAATAGAGCCTAATGGAGATGTAAAATATAAGATATATCAAGGTGGCATAAACCAAACAGATTATGTAAAGCTTAAAGAAAATGATAAATATATATCACCACTTGCCAATAAACCTGCTATTACTAGTATAGATGATAAGGTAATAGGAAGAATGGACTTTAAAAATATTAAAGATAAAAATGGTAATGTTGTTTTAGAATTTCATAATATTAATAAAGAGTATGAATTAAATAAAACAATATCTTTAAATGATGTTAAAAATGGAAATATATATTATGATTTTGATAAATATAGATTATATATAGAAGGTATGCCTAAATTTGATAATAAATATGTATTAGTTCTCCATGCTGAAGATACAACAATTAGTACTGAAAATAGACCAGATGATTTTAATCGCATAGAAGCAACATTAAATGTGGAGCTATCGGCAATAGGAGCTAATGGTGTAGAAGTTATAATATCTCCAACAGAGGTAAAATCTGCAAAATATGGCACAGATATTATTTTTGAACTAGATGAAAATCAAATGAGTATATTAAATAGCATTTCGCCTAATAATATACTTGTAAATGTTAAATCCATTTTATTAAAAGAAAATCCTATTAGTATTCCTTTAAACCTAAATAGAGGGCTAGAAAGAGAAATAATTTCTTATAAAATAATGGAAGAACAAATAACAGATTCTTTTAAAAGTAGGTTAGAAAATAGAAACTCTATTAACAATATAAAAGGGTTTTCATCAGAAGTATTAAATAACACTAATTTAATGCAAGAATATACTTCTTTATCAAATAAAAAAATGAAAAATGCTATAAGCATTATATCTAAAAATATGGACAATGAATACTTAGAAGCAATAATTCAAGAAGCTATTCAAATTAAAGAAGATGATGAAATTAGAGTAATATACAAAACACATAAAATAAAAGCAAATAATGTAGATAACAAATGGACAATATATTCAGATGAAATAATAAAATAACTAATAAAATCATTAAACTTAGTATAAAAAATTTCGTATTATTATTTAATAAGAATTTTTTAAGGAGTGATTTTATGAGTAATGAAAAAATAAAAATATTAAAAATGTTAGAAAATGGTGATATAACAGTAGATGAAGCAAGTAAGCTATTATCAGCTTTAGATAGCTCATCTACTAGCTATACATCTAATACAAATAATAATAACAACAATAGTAGCACTAACCAATCCATAGATTTTAATAAAATTATTAATAAAATATCAAATACAACACAAATGTTAGCTAAAAAAACTTCTAAAATATATAATGACTTAGAAAAAGAAGTAAAGAATATTTTTAAAAGTACAAATATTTCATCTAATAAAAATAGTATTTGCAAAGAATTTAATTTTGCGTTAAATGAAGCTAATAACATATTACATTTAAAATCTTTAAATGGAGAAATGGTTTTAAAAGGATATAATGGAGATAAACTAACTTTAAAAACTATTTATATACCAAAAGATATTAATGACACAGTTGATTTTTATACCACAGATAGTAAAAAATATGTATTCACTTTTATGGAAGAAAAATTTGAAAAGGTATCATTAGAAGTTTTAGTTCCTAAAAAATATTTTGATGATATATCATTATCTAGTATAAATTCTAACTTTTCTTTAGATTCTATAAATTTTAAGAATATATTATGTGATACTACAAATAGTAATGGTATAGTAGAAAATTGTGAAGGACAAGATATTAATATAAATAATGTTAATGGAAAACTTATTATTAGGGGTATTAAGTCTAATAGTTTAAAGGTTTGTAATATAAATAATTATGTAAAATTAAATAATATAGATGTAAAGAAAGTATCAATAGATGTTCTTAATGGTGAGATAGATGTTATAAATGATTATTTAAACCTATTTGATGATTATGATTGGAAATTAGAAACACAAAATAACTCTATAAATGTAGAAATAAATACTGATAATATTAATTACAATATAGATGCAACAACTTCTCTTGGAAAGGTTAATATATTAAAAAATAACCTTATATATTCTGAAAAAAGTGATTATAGAGTTATAGCAAAAACTGAAAATGTTAATCAATTATTTAAAAATTTAAATTTATGCTTAGAAACTACTAATTCTGTTATAATTTTAAGCTAGTCTTTTAGTAAGGAGGACTAAGCATATGGTAAATAACCAAAACAGTATTAAAAATAAAAAGGGAAATAGTATTTTACTAATTATATTTGTTATATTATTAATATTAACTTCAATGAAATTATACAATAGATATTTTAACAATATTTCTAAAAATAATTTAAATAAAACATCTAAAGAATTTAGCTTTAAGTTAGATAGTAGTAATAATAATATGGACTTAAAAGGGTTAAATGGAGAAGTAAAATTAGAAGGTTATGATGGTAATGAGCTAATTTTAAAATCAACATATATACCAAAAGAAGAAGAATATAAAATAGATTTTTATAAAGATAAAAAAGGAAAATTTATTTTAAGCTTTGAAGATGATAAGTTTAAAGAAGTATCAATAGATGTTTTAGTGCCAAAAGGATATTTTAAAGATATAGATATATCTTCTGTTAACTCAGATAACCATTTAGAAAAATTATCTACTAAAGAAGTGAATTTAAAAGCTTTTAATGGTGATATAGTAGTAGAAGAATATAATGGAGAAGATTTGATAATAGATAATATGAATGGCTCTGTTATTATTAAAGAATCTATTTCAAAAAATATAGATATAAATAATATGAATGCAAATATAACTTTAAATAATTGTGATATTAAAAATTTAGATGCTAAAACTATAAACGGTGGTATGGAAATTATAGAAGATGAAACATTTTTAGCTTTTGAAGACTACAACTGGGAATTAGAAAATCAAAATGGTGCTATAAATTTAAGCTTAGCTAGTAAAAATATTGATTATAATATAGAAGCAAAAACTTCTAATGGTAAAATAGAGCTATTAAAAGATAATTTTATATATTCTAAAAAATCAGAAAATGAAATAGCTGCAGAAACAGAAAAACCAAACAAATCATATAAAAGGTTAAATCTATCTTTAGAAACAACTAACTCTTCCATAGTTTTAAAATAAAATTATGTTTGGAGGTAAAAACATTGTCAAATAATGTAGGAGAGAAAAAGAGTAAAAATATACTTTTAAGTATAATAATATTGCTTAGTATAGTATTAGTTGTGTTTATAGTATCAGGTATTATGTTTTTTAAGGTTGAGGCAGAAAATAAAGAACTACTTAATAATCCTAATATATATAACAATATATTTATACAGGATATAAATGTTTCTAATATGTCTAAAGAAGAAGCAAAAAATATACTAAATAATGTAAAGTTAGATGAACAAATAACTTTAGCTTATAAAGATAAACAATACACATATAATAAATCAGAATTTGGGGTTACATTAAATAAAGATAAAGCTTTAGAAAATGCTTATAATATTGGTAGAACAGGCTCTGAAAAAGAGCGTATAAATACAATAAAAGCTCTAGAAAAAAATAATCAAAAAATAGATTTTGAAAAAAATGTAGATGAGCAGGTAGCAAAAAGTAAGCTTGAAGAATTAACAAAAGAAATAAATGTAGAGCCTAAAAATGCAACATTAGAAAAAAAAGATGGTAAATTTATTGTAAAAGATGGTAATAATGGCTTAAAGGTTGATTTTGAACAAACATATGCAAATTTAATTGATGCTTTAAAATTAGAAGGTAATCAAAATATAGAAATTATAGTTACAGAAATAGAACCACAGTATAAATCTCAAGATTTAAATAAAGTACAACACAACTTAGGTTCATTTTCTACAAAATATACTAATAGAGGTGGAACAGATAACAATCGTATAATAAATATGAAAGTTGCTGCCGAAAGAGTAAATGGAACTATATTATACCCTGGAGAAATATTTTCTACAAATCAAAAGTTTGGTGCAACAACAAAAGCTAATGGTTATAAGCCAGCTCCAACTATAGTAAATGGTAAATTTGTAGATGAATATGGTGGTGGTGTGTGTCAAATTTCTAGTACATTATATAATGCTGTGTTATATTCTGAAATTGATGTAGTAGAAAGACAAAACCATTCATTAAAGGTTGGTTATCTAGATTATAGTTATGATGCAACACTAGCTGGAGACTATATAGATTTTAAATTTAAAAATTCTACTAATTATCCTATATATATAGAAAGTTATGTTACAGATAATGAAGTTATTTGTAATATATATGGATATGAAGAAAGACCTACTAATAGAAAAGTAAAATTTGAAAACGTGTTAGTAGAAGTTATAGAGCCAGGCCCTAAAGTTATAAAAGAAACTGAAGAGCTACCAGAAGGCGAAGAAAAAGTAGTAGTTAAACCTTTAAAAGGTTATAAATATAAATTATATAAATTGGTATATGTAGATGATAAATTACAAGAAAAGGTGTTAGTTAATAACAGCTATTATAAGCCGAGAGCAGAAGAAGTTTTAGTTGGTACTAAAAAAGTAGAGCAAGTCATAAATATAGATAGCGAAACTATTAGTACAAATGAAAATGCACAAGAAAGTCAAACACAACAAACATCTTTAACAACACAAGAACAAACAATAGAAACTATAACAGAGGCTACAACAATAACAGAAACTACACAAGAAGATGTTATAGAAAACCCTACAATAGAAGACAATGAATAATAAAAAGAAAAGGTATATTAATTATACCTTTTCTTTTTATTATTCTAATTAAGGTATTAGTTAATAACTTTATTTAAAAATATTTAATAATACCTATTTTTTAATACCAAACATTTAAAAATTTGATTATTCTACAACAATATTTTCTATTATCCACTTTACGAAGTAATAACCATAAAATAAAAAACCTATACCAAATGTAAATAATCCTATTAAGCCTAGAATAATTATTTTAACATAAAGTTCGCTAGATGAACCAATAAATCTTAAATGTCTACCATTATAAGTTGTATTTTGTACACACCATCTAACTAGACAACCCATTAAAAATGGATATAATATACCAATTGATACCGCACTTCCTATACTTATTAATAATGTATAGCCTACATATCCTAATGCAGAGCCATTAAATTGTAAGTTTGAAAATATAGGCTTTTGAGCAAAATTTTCAAACTGAGGGTTAAAACTTTGATTATTAAATTCATTCATAAAAATTTCCTCCATAAAATTTATTTATTATTTAATTAATTATACGACAAAATATACAAATAGTTTTTTATAATTAATAAATATATTGTTAAAGTGTCAAACATAGGTTACACTTAAAAGATTTTTTAACAAAGATAAGAATAAATAATATTATCTTATCTTTGTTTTTATATTGATATAGTAAATTTATATATTTTAAAATATAAATAAGTATTGTTCTACTACTTGATTAGGTGATTTAAATCCTAAACAAGTTTTTATATAATTATTTGATTTTAATTGATATTTAGCTAATTATTTTTTGTTACCTATGTATTATACCTCAACACATAACTTATACAAAAAATTATAAATTGTAAAATTAAATTGCAGTTTTCAATAAAAATAAAAAAACATAGTTTACTGTGTTATAATTAAGTTTGCGACAACTAAATCAAAGGAGTAAACTATGCAAGATAAGTATATAATAAAAAG
>CALWSN010000110.1 GCA_944384215.1 uncultured Clostridia bacterium
CAACTCCACGATGCCGTAGCAGCCGATGCCGCAGGAAGAGTAAAAGAAGTACAATATTATCTGGACATAATATAACTAAAGACCAATTAGAAAGTGGTGTAACATATTTATCATTAATGGAAGAAAATGTACAAGCTTTAAAGGAGGCTTTAAACTAAATGAACTTAATAACCTGTAAAGATTTAAACTTTTCATATGATAATAAAATAGTAGTTGAAAATATAAATTTTTCAATTAACCAAGGAGATTATCTTTGCATTATTGGAGAAAATGGTGCTGGTAAAAGCACATTGGTAAAAGGTTTATTAAAATTAAAAAAGCCTTATAGTGGGCAATTAATATTTGAAAATAATTTAAAATCTAAAGAAATAGGGTATTTACCTCAACAAAATAATTATCAAAAAGATTTTCCAGCTACTGTTAAAGAAATAGTGTTTTCTGGATATTTAAATAAAATTAATATGATACCTTTTTATAAAAAAAGTGATAAAGAAATTATATATGATAATATGAAAAAATTAGATATTTATAGCTTAAAAAATAAGAGTTTTAAAGATTTATCTGGTGGACAACAACAAAGAGTTCTTTTAGCAAGAGCACTTTGTGCCACAAGCAAATTACTATTATTAGATGAACCAACATCTGGTCTTGACCCAATAGTAACAAAAGATTTTTATAACTTAGTTGCAAAAATAAATAAAGAGCTTAATATATCAATTATAATGGTTTCTCACGATATAAAATATGCTATAAAATGTGCTACACATATATTACACATACAAAGAAATCAACTATTTTTTGGTACGTCTAGTGATTATCTAAATAGTAAAATAGGTAAAAAATTTTTTAATGGAGGAAAAGTATGTTAAATATTATTTATGAAATATTTTCTTATCCATTTATGATAAAAGCTATAATAGCAGGGTTATTAATATCTATATGTTCTTCTATTTTAGGTGTCATACTAGTTTTAAAAAGATATTCTATGATAGGTGATGGACTATCTCATGTTGGTTTTGGAGCACTTGCAATAGCTACTGCTTTAAATAAAGAGCCTCTTACAATATCTATACCAATAGTAGTTATTGTTTCATTTTTTCTTCTTAAAATAAATGAAAACAGAAAGATAAAAGGTGATTCTGCAATAGCTTTAATATCTACAAGTTCTTTAGCAATTGGTGTTATGGTTATTTCTATGACAACAGGTATGAATACAGATGTATCTAATTATTTATTTGGTTCAATACTAGGCCTAACTAATAAAGATGTTGTTTTAATTACTATTTTAACTATTATAGTTTTGTTATTTTTTATATTTTTTTATAATAAAATATTTGCAATTACCTTTGATGAAATATTTTCTAAAGCCACAGGTATTAATGCCAATTTATATAATATGATAATAGCTTTTTTAACATCTCTTGTTATTGTTTTAGGTATGAAGACAATGGGGTCTTTATTAATATCTAGTCTAATGATATTTCCTACACTTACATCTATGAGAGTTTTTAAAAGTTTTAAACAGGTTATGATTAATTCTTTAATTATTTCTATTATTTGTTTTTTAATAGGTATATTTATTTCATACATATATAATATGCCAACAGGGGCTAGTATAGCTGTTATAAATATATGTGCATTTTTAATATATTATATAATAGGTTTAATCTTAAAAAAATAGTACCAGTACAAACTGGTACTATTTTTCTATATGTTTTATATAAATTTGACAAGGGTTAGATTTATCCCATAAACTATCAAAGCATTCAAACTCTTTAAAATTTAAAGATTTATAAAATTTATTAGTTATATCATAAACAGGATAAATACCTTCTTTAACTGTTTTTACTTGTATAAACTCATAATTTTTATTTTTAGCATAGTTATAAAATTCATTAAACAATAATTTTCCTATACCTTTTTTATGATATTTTTTTAATATACCCATAACATATATTTCACAAGTATAAGGACTATTTTCTTTTAAGGTAATAAATCCTTTAACAGTATCATTTTCTTTTTCTATCCAAAAAGGCATATTAATAACATTTTTTATATATTCTTGTGTGCTTTCTGGTATGCCAAACCATTCTGGTAAGTCATTTAAAATTTCTCGTGCTATTTTTTGTTTTTCATTTTCATCTTTTACAAATAATATCATATTTATACCTCTAGCATATTTAGAAAATCATCTTCACTTATTATAGGTATATTAAGCTCTTTAGCTTTTTTATTTTTAGATGAAGTTGAATTTTTATCATTATTTATAAGAAAATCTGTTTTTGAAGAAACACTACCTGTAACTTTACCACCTAAATCTTCTATTTTTTGTTGTAATTCTTTTCTATTTTTAAATGTTTGTAAATCACCAGTTATTACAAAAATTTTATCTTGTATAGATGTATTAGATATTTTATTATTAGTATTATCATTTAGATTTAATAAACTAAATACTTTACCAATAAGATTTATATTTTCTTCATTAGCAAAATAATTTACTAATGACTTTGCCATAATTTCTCCAAAGCCATCTATACCAACAATTTCATCTAATGTAGCATTTTTTATCTTATTAAAATTATACTCAAAATATTTACATAAAAGTTTTGCGTTACTAAGGCCTATATGTTCAATACCTAAAGCATATATAAAATTAGCAAGAGTGGTATTTTTTGATTGTTCTATTGCATTTATAAGATTATTATAAGATTTTTCTCCAAAACCTTGCATATTAATTATTTCATCTTTATATTTTTCTAAGCTATATATATCAGTATAATTAGTAATAAATCCACTGTTAATAAATTTTTCAATAGTTGCTTTAGAAAAATCAGTTATGTTCATAGCATCTCTAGATACATAATGAACAATACCATTAATTATTTTTGCTATACATTTTGGATTAGTACATTTCAAAGCTAGACCATCTCTTATTTGAATAGTTTCTGCCTTGCCACCACAAGCATTGCATTTATCAGGTATTTCTAAATTATCACTATTTGTTTCATTTTCTGCTACTTGAGGTATAATCATATTTGCTTTATAAACTTTTATTGTGTCGCCTATACCTAGTTTTAAGTTTTTAATAATACTTATATTGTGTAAGCTAGCTCTATTAACAGTAGTGCCTTCTAGCTCAACTGGTTCAAATATTGCAACTGGGTTAATAAGACCTGTTCTTGATGTGTTCCATTCTACATCTAATAGAGTAGTAGTAGCTAAATCATCTGCCCATTTAAAAGCTAAGGAATCTTTAGGAAATTTTGATGTTTCTCCTAAGCTATTACTATATATAATATCATTAAAAGTTATTACTAATCCATCTGTGGCAAATTTATTTGTTTCTACTTTATCTTCAAAGTCTAATATAGTTTTTGCTACATTAGATTTACTTACTAATGCATATTCTACTGTTTCAAAACCTAAAGATTTTAAAAAATCTAGTTGTTCAGACTTTAAATTAAAATTTTTATTAGATTTTACTAAAGAAAAAGCTAAAAAACTTACATTTCTATCTTTTGTTATTTCATTATTAAGTTGTCTTACTGTACCACTACATAAATTTCTTGGATTTTTATATTTTTCTTCTATATCTAAATTTTCATTTATATTTTCAAAGTCTTTAAAAGATATTAATGCCTCTCCACGAATAATAAGTTCTTCTTTAAAAGGTATTTTTAAAGGTATATTTTTAAATACTTTGCAGTTATGGGTAATATCTTCGCCTATTTCACCATTACCTCTTGTAACAGCACTAATAAGGCTACCATCTATATATGTTAAAACTATTGTAAGACCGTCCATTTTAAAAGATAATAGACCTTCTTTTGTGTCTAAAAAATCTTCTATTTTAGATATTTCTTTAGTTTTATCTAAAGATAACATTTTTTTGTCGTGTTTTACCTTTTTTAATTCACTTAAAACTACATATCCTACTTGTTGAGTAGGGCTATTTGATAATACTATACCTGTTTCTTTTTCTAAAGCTTCTAGTTCATCATACAATTTATCATATTCAAAATCAGACATTATTTCGTAGCTTTCTTGATAATAGGCTTTTCTAGCTTTATTAAGTTTATCAACAAGTTGTTTTATCTTTTCTATCATTTTTATCTCCTTAAGTGTTTTTTAATCTTATAGTAACATAGGTATTAAAATTAATCAATAATTATAATTTAAATAATAATAACATAAATACTAAAATTAATAGATTATTAGACATATTGATATTATTACTTATAGAAAAAAGACAATTTTCGTCTATATCATATACACCATCTTCTTTAACAGAAGGGTCAAGCTCTAAAGAATTAACTTTTATAACATTATCTTCTATTTTTTTAGGCATCATATGATTTATAGCAGATAAGCTTGTTACTATATTTATAGCATTATCAATATTTTTATGATTTTCTTCTAACATAAAAGGTTTAATAGCATTTAATAGTATAACTTCTTTAGGAGGGTTATTTTTTAAATTGTCTATATTATTTTTAAGCTCTAAGTTTATTTTATCAATATATTTAGTTTTAAATAAATTAGCAACTAATCCAAATGCCTCTTTCATATCACTTTCTATTACTTGTTTATCTTGTATTTTTTGAGCGATTTCATATATAATATTATTTTCTTGCATAACATACCTCCTGAGATAATAATCTATAAACATCTATTAATCCCCAACCTTGTTGGTTTTTTGGTAAATGTAAATTCTTACAACATTTTTTTAGCATAAGTTTGACATCATCAGGTTGTAAATGGTTATATTTTTCTAATAATAATGCTATGGCACCAGATACAATAGGGGTAGACATAGATGTACCACTTAAAGAAAAATAATTTTTATCTATAATTTCATCAGACTGTTTAGATATATTATTAGATAAACAAGATATTATGTCAACACCTGGTGCTAATACATCTGGCTTTATAACACATTCTAATGTAGGCCCTCTACCAGAAAAGTTTATAAGTTTATTGCCCCAAACATTGGCAGTTATATTATCATCAGATGCACCAATAGTAATAACTTTTTTACTTATAGCAGGGGAGCTAATAGTATATTTTTTAGGTCCATCATTGCCAGCTGCTATTGTAACAATAATACCGCTATCCCATATATTTTCAACCGCCTTTACTAAAGGGTCATTAGATGAAGTATTATTTGTACCAATAGATAAATTAGCAATTCTTATATTATATTTTTCTTTGTTGTCAATAATCCACTGTAAACCAGCTAAAACATCAGATGCATTGCCTTTACCTTCTTTATTTAATACTTTTACACCAATAAGGTTACAGTTTGGTGCAATACCTTTATACTTTCCGTTAGAATTTATTCCACTTCCACCAGCTATACCTGCAACGTGAGTTCCGTGGCCATTATCATCATAAGGAGTTGACTTATTATTTATAAAATCTTTAAAAGCTATTATTCTATTTTTAGGATATGAAAAATCATTTGCAGGAGATATACCTGTATCTAAAATAGCTATGCCTATATCTTTACCTGTATATCCATTTTCTTGAACAATATTAGCATTTACAGTTTTTCTAGCCGTATCCATTTGCATAGTTATATGAGTATTTTGAAATACAGTTTTTAAACATTTTAAATCTTTTAATTTTTCTAAATTTTCTTCATCTATTTCTATTACAATAGCATTTATTAAAGGTATTTTATATTTTATATTAGCAATAGATTTTAGTATATTTTCTTCATCTAAAGATAAATCACTTTCAACTATTAATTCTATACTACTCATATTAAATCCCTTTCAAATAATTCCTAATTTAGTTTATGCTAAACTTTGTAAAATGTTATTATTTTTTACAAAAAATATACTTGTACAACATTTTTAAGCTTGTTTAAATAATTTTTTTTAAAAAATTGTAAATTATTTCAAAATATGTGCATATAATTAAATATAACTTTTTTTGGAGGTAATAATTATGAATTTTGGAGGAAACAATTGTATTTTAATTATCTTTTTATTAATGATGATGCAAGGTGGCTGTGGCATTTGTGGAGATAGTAGTATGCTTATTTTATTATTATTAATCTTTATGATGCAAGGCAATAATTGTGGCATTTGTGAGGCAAAATAATAAGTTTATAAAAACAAAGAGATAGGGCTACTATCTCTTTTTTTATAAACTTTAAATTAATTTTTTGTATATAATTTAAAAATAGCATTCATAAATATATTTATCCTATTAGCAATTTATAAAATTGATAAATATTAAAACAAAATTAAAACTAAGCCTTGTAAGTTTTTAACAAATAAAGTATAATATAACTACATAAAATTTGTAAAGGGGTGTTAATTATGTTAATTTGTAAAGTTGTTCGTGAAGTTGCAACTGGTAATGTGTATAAAACTATATTTCCTCACGCAATAAAATATTTTGGAGTTACTAATAACCCTATGGCTGTTCAAAAAACAACTAATGAAAGAGCTACAGGCACTTATAGAATTAGTATTAGAACATTAGATAGAAAAGAGTATCATTTAACAGATGAAAGTTTTAATTACAATGCTGTTTGTTTATTGGCAGAGCTTGTAGAAGCAAAGATGGGGCTTAGAGTTTTAAAAGATAGACATATGAATATTATAAATAAGCTAGACCAAGTAGATAAAGACTTTTTTACAGATATAAAAAAGGGTGCTGTTATGATACACTCTGAAAAATTAAATAATACATTAAAACAAATTGAAAAAATATTAAGTAACTAATTTTTTGTATGAAAATAGAGATTGTATACTACAATCTCTATTTTTGATTAAAAAAGTTATATACTGCTTCTGCTGATTTATAATTCATACTTTCAATATTTAAAAGCTCATCTATATTAGCTAATTTAATTTTATCAATAGAACCAAAATGTTTTAATAATGCTTTTTTTCTTTTTTCTCCTATACCTTCTATATCATCTAAAATAGAGCGTATTAAGGTTTTTTCTCTAGATTTTCTATGAAATTCTATTGCAAAACGATGTACTTCATCTTGTATTCTAGTTATAAGCTTAAATCCTTCTGAAGATTTTTTTAGAATTATTTCTTCATTATTAAATAATAGACCTCTAGTTCTATGATTATCATCTTTAACCATACCACATATTAAAACATTTATATTTAAATTGTTTAAAATTTTAGAAACAGCACTTATTTGTCCTTTACCACCATCTAAAAATATAATATCTGGTAGTTTATTAAATTTACCATTTATATCATTTTCTTTTGTTTCTTTTATATATCTTAAAAATCTTCTTTGTATTATTTCTTGCATACTAGCATAATCGTTAGGGCCAGTAACATATTTTATTTTAAACTTTCTATAATCTGTTCTTAAAGGCTTTCCATCTTCAAATACCACCATAGAACCAACAGATTCTATACCTTGAGTATTTGATATGTCGTAGGCTTCTATTCTTTTAAGATACGTTTTTATACCAAGAGCATTAGATATTTCTTGTAATGCACCTATTGTTTTTTCTTTTTCTTTTTTTATTCTATCTCCAAAACGCTCAAGGCTTATAGAAGCATTTTGATATGCCATTTCAATAAGCTTGTGTTTTTCACCTTTTTTAGGAACAATAATAGAAACTTTTTGTTCTTTTATAGAAGATAACCAGTTTTCAATTAATTCTTTATCTTCTATATCTTCTTGAATAATTATTTCTTTTGGGATAAAAGGTGTTCCACTATAAAATTGTTTTATAAAATCTTCCATAAGCTCACTTCTTGTTAAATATTCAACGTTATTTAACATAAAATGCTCTCTACCAACAATTTTTCCACCTCTAACAAAAAATATTTGAAACATAGCTTCATAGTCTACTCTAGCAAAAGCTATTATATCTTTATCATTAATATTAGTATTTTCTACTAATTGGTTTTCTTCTAATTTTTTTATAGCAAAAATTTTATCTCTTATTTCAGAAGCTTTTTCAAACTCTAGATTATCAGAAAATTCTAACATTTGTTTTTCTAAATCATTTATTATTTCTGTGTGTTTTCCATTAAAAAAATCAATAACCTTAGAAATCATTTTATTGTATTCTTCTTCTGATATATTATGGTTACACGGTGCTTTACATTTACCTATATGATAATTTAAACAAGGTCTATTTTTCTCAAAATCTCTAGGGAATTTTAAATGACAGCTTCTTAAAGGAAATATATTGTGTATAATCTCTACACTTTCTTTTAGTTTTAGGCTATTTGTATAAGGCCCAAAATATCTAGCCTTATCATTTATATGTTTTCTTGTTATAAAAACTCTAGGAAACATCTCATTTGTAGTTATTTTTACATATGGATATGTTTTATCATCTTTTAATCTAATATTATATTTTGGGTCATATTTTTTTATAAGGTTATTTTCTAAAATTAAAGCTTCAACTTCTGTATTTGTTACTATATATTCAAATCTTGATATATTTTTTACCATACTTAAAACTTTAAAAGAATTTTTAGTACCACTTTCTCTAAAATACTGTCTAACTCTGTTTTTTAAATTTTTAGCTTTTCCTACATAGATTATAATATCATCTTTATTAAACATTAAGTATACACCAGGTGTTGTAGGAATTTTTTTTAGTTCTTCATCTATATTAAACAAATATATCCTCCTTATGTACATTAAATAAATATTATTATATCACTCATTTTAAACTTTGTATATACTATCGACTATAATACTTATTTTATTACTAACTTAAAAATAAATTATATGAATATTTATAATTTTAATACATAACATTATACATTAATTATTGTAAATATATGTATAATATTGTATAATAAATTCATAATTTATAGAGAGGTAAGTTTTTATGATAAATATAGCTATATGTGATGATGATATTAATATTTGTAATGAATTAGAAAATATTTTATTAAGTTATGCTAAAAAAACATATTTAAAATTTGATATAGATATTTTTAATTCGGGAGAAAAGCTTTTAAATCATTTAAATAAAGGAAATACATATGATATCTTATTTTTAGATATCGAAATAGGAGATTTAACAGGTATTGATATTGGAAGATATATAAGGGAAACTGTAAAAAATGAGATAATAAAAATTGTTTACATATCATCTTATATGAGTTATGCTATGAAGTTATTTAAAGTAAGACCTATGGATTTTTTAATTAAACCTATAAATAAAATAGAACTTACTAAAAGTCTTGATACATTAATAAATTTAATTAACAAGCAATCTGAATATTTTGAATTTAAAATAGGATTTGATAAACATAGAGTATATTTAAAAGATATAATATATTTTGTTACTCTAAAAGAATCTAAAAAAGTTATTTTAAAAACAGATAAAGAAGAGTTTGTATTTTATGGTAAGATTAAAGATATATACAAAAGCTTACAAGAATATAGATTTATACAACCTCATAATTCTTATATTGTAAATTATGATTATATAAAAAATTTTAAATCAAATAAAATAGTATTATTTAATGGAGAAGAAATATCTATTAGTAGATACAAAGCTAAAGAGGTAAAGGAACTACAAATAAAGTTTATGGAGGAAATTTAAAAATATGTCTATATTAGAATATTTAATTTATAATTTTTTATTAATATTTATAGTATATAAATGTACAAATAAAATATTTGATAATAGTATTATACACAATAAAGTTATTGAAATATGTTCATATATTATATACTATATTTTAAGCTCGGTTATCTATCTAGTTAATGGAGTACCAATTGTTATGTTATTATGTAATATAATAGCAATATTTTTAATCCAATTTAATTATAAAACTAGAATAAAAGATAAATTATTAATAACAATGTATATATATTTAATAATTTTTGTATTAGATTTATTTTTGGCATTGATTCTAAATAATTTAAAATATAGTAATATTATATCATTTGATGGATCTAACAATTTCTCCTTATTTAGTATAATAATAGAACTTAGTATTTTTCCACTATTGTTGGGAAGCATAAAAAACTTTAAAAGTATGAGATTTAAAGTTAATATGCCTAAAATTTTTTGGTTACCTCTAATAATAGTACCATTTATGAGTATAATTTTATTATTGTTAACAATAAATATTAAAGAGTTTTATAAAATAAGTCTAATGCTAATATTACTCATTTTAATAATTTTAAATATATCTGTTTTTTTATTGTATAACTATATAATTGAAGCTTTAATAAAAAGAGAAGAACAAAATATTTTAGAACAAAAATATTTAAGTTATATTAATCAATTTGAAATGATAAAAGAGAATTTTGATAATTTAAATATAATAAAACACGATTTTAGAAAACATTTAATATACTTAAGTCAATTAATTTTGGATAAAAATTATGATGAAAGTATAAAATATATAAATAATATAATAGATAATAATATTTTAGGTGAATATAATAAAATTATAAATACAGGAAATACCTGCATAGATACAATAATAAATTTAAAATTAAATGGAGCTTTAAATAATAATATAAAAATAACTCCATATGTAATGATACCTTATGATTTAGATATTTTTTCAGTTGATATTATATGTTTGCTAGGTAATTTGTTAGATAATTCTATTGAAGCAAATCTTAAATTAGAAGAAAAAGATAGATATATATTTTTAAAAATAAAATATTATAATGAAAACTTATTTATTAATATAAAAAACAAATATAGTGAAATTATAAAAGATGAAGATAATAATATTTTAAGTACCAAAAAATATAGAAAAGAAAAATATGGTATAGGTATAAAAATAATAGAAAAAATAGTAAAAAAATATGATGGATATTTAAAAATTAAAGATGATGATAATGAATTTAATGTAAGTATTATATTAAATGTATAAATTTTTATATGCTAATTGTTATTATTTTATATAAAAAATAAAAAAATATGCCTATTAAGGAATAAATTATGTTATTTAGGGAATATTTGTTAAAATTTAAAATTTATATGCTATAATTTATTCGAAATCAAACAATTAAATTATAATAGGAGATGAAAATTATGAAAAAAATCTATGAAATTTTAAAAACAAAAAATTTATTACATTTAATGTCTTTTGTTGTGTGTACAATAACAGCTGCTAATGTAAATACAACTTGTGGATTTATGGTTCATCAAGAAAAAATGCCAGAAAGCGCTAAAAAACTTCGTAAATTCTAATTATGAAAACCTTAACAGATAAATTTGTTAACAATCTTATTGTTAAAGGTATAATTAAAGACGAAGACAAAGAAATATATAGCTATGGATTTAGACAAATGCTAGTTATAATATTAAACCTATTTACCGTTTTGGTTTTAGGTATAATATTTAATCAATTGATTGAAAGCATCTTATTTATGATTACATATATTCCTATTAGAGTTTATGCTGGTGGGTATCACGCTAGAACTCATATTAGGTGCTATATATTTTCTTTTATAATGCTTTTAGTTGTACTTTACATACTAAAAATTCAACTAATATCAGCTTTATTAACTGTACTAATATTAACACTAATATCTAGTTTTACAATAATATTATTAGCACCCATTGAAGATGAGAATAAGCCTTTAGATGAATTAGAAACAAAAATTTATTCAAAAAGAGCAAAAATAAACTTACTTCTAGTAATATTATTATTATGTTTAATGTTAATATTAAATAAATTTAATTTAGCAACTTGTATTTGTATTTCTTTAGTATGTAATATGTTTATGTTGATACTCGGAAAAATAAATAATTTTTTCCGAAGTAAATATCTTAAAAACTCAAATATCTAAAATATTTGTAAATTTTAAATATTTATCATTAAAATATATTTTTTACTTATATACTATAATAATTTTATTAATAAATATAATTAAATATATTATAAATACTTCCAAACTAAAATATATTAAATCTTATTTATATAAATACTACTTAAAAGGGAAATAAGTGTGTTATTTATTAACAATTACATTATAAAATATAAATATCTTCTAAAAATAGTTAATTAATATTATATTATTTAAATTATTATAGTAAATAGTTAGACTTTTATAGATATAAAATAAAAGTAATATATTTTAAAGATAATTTTTAAGGTTGTATAAAATTTTTAGTGATAGTTAAATATAACTAAATCTAAAAATTTTATACAACTTTTTTTATTGTGTAATTTTACTTAAATAAATAAAGAAGATTTTAGAAGGTTATAAATCTTTTTTGTTAACCTAGTTTTTAATATAACTCTAAAATATAAAAAATAAAAATTATATAGCATATGAAATAGAAAATAAAAAAATAAAACTAGCAAATATATAAAGCTTATGGTAAGTAAAAAATAAAAATATATTAGAACTTTCACTTAAAGTTTAATAATTAAAAAATTTTTATAATAAATATAAAAAATACTTGACTTATAAAAAAATAGGTGTATAATTATGTATAAATAAACAAATAAATATTATAATTATGCAATAGAGGGTTTGGTATGAAAAGTGTTTTTATTGATGGAAGTAGTGGAACTACTGGTTTAAGACTAAAAAATAGGTTAGAAAAAAGAACAGATATAAAACTAATAAATATAGATGAAAAATATAGAAAAGATATTAACTATAGAAAAGAAGCAATAAATAAATAAATCAGATATTACAATATTATGTTTGCCAGATGAAGCATCAAAAGAAGCCATTAAATTATTAGATAATGATAATACTGTAATAATGGATACATCTACTGCTCATAGAACTAACAAAGATTGGGTATATGGCTTACCGCAATTAAATAATGAACAAAAAGAAAAAATACGAACATCTAAAAAAATAGCTATACCTGGTTGCCACGCTTGTGGTTTTATAAGTTTAGTTTATAACAAAATAA
>CALWSN010000111.1 GCA_944384215.1 uncultured Clostridia bacterium
TGCGGGAGTTAAATCCCGTACCGGTTCGATTCCGGTCTCGGGCATACTTTTATGTATGCGTAGCTCAGTTGGATAGAGCGTCTGACTACGGATCAGAAGGCCGAGGGTTCGAATCCTTTCGCATACATTTTTAGGAGATAATAATTTTTATTATCTCTTTTTTTATTTATAGGTTGTATACTGTTTTCAGTGGTGGTTAAAAGTTTAACCAAAGCTAAGACAGTGTACAACCTTTTTTGTTGTGGGGTTTGAATAAATATAATAATAGGTAAATATATGTAAAAGCTTAAAAACCTGCTTAAAATGTTATATTAAAGACAAAAACAATAATTTTATTAAATTTTACATAAATTTAATAAAATACACACAATCAAAATATATATTTACAAAAGTTAAACAATCTATTTACACAATATTGATAGAATTAAAATTTTAAAACATTTATAATAGTTGCATACAATAAAAAAATAAATATTTGGAGGAAAGTATGGCAAATATAGTGCTTAAAAATATTTGTAAAGAATATACAAAAAATCAATCTATAATAGAAGATTTAAATTTAGAAATAGAAGATGGCAGCTTTACCATTTTGCTTGGTGCATCTGGTTGTGGAAAATCTACTATTCTTAGAATGGTTGCAGGATTAGAGCAAGAAACTAAAGGAAATATTTTAATTGACAACAAAGATATGAAAAATGTTGAGCCAGGAGATAGAAATATAGCTATGGTGTTTCAAAATTATGCACTCTATCCTACTATGACTGTTAGAGAAAATATAGAATTTGGCTTAAAAAATATGAAAATACCTAAACAAGAAAGAAATGAAAAAATAGCAGAAGCTGTTAAAATAGTAGGTTTACAAGATTTTTTAGATAGAAAACCTCAAAATCTATCTGGTGGCCAAAGGCAGAGGGTAGCTCTTGCAAGAGCTATTGTAAAAGAACCTAAAGTTTTTTTAATGGATGAACCTCTTTCAAACTTAGATGCTAAGCTTAGAACACAAATAAGAACAGACCTTATAGAACTATATCAAAAAATAAAAACAACATTTTTATATGTTACCCACGACCAGATAGAAGCTATGTCTATGGCTACAAAAATTGTTTTATTACACAAAGGTAAAATACAACAGATAGGAACACCAAAAGAAATATACGAAAAACCACAAAATGTGTATACGGCAAAGTTTATAGGCTCACCACCTATGAATGTTATTATAAAAAATACTATAAACCCTCAGTTTAAATTTGCACCAGAAGAAACCGTGTTTATTGGTTTTAGGCCAGAAAAAGCCACTTTAGAAGAACAAGAAAACTGTATTAAAATACCAGGTGAAATAGTAGCTAAAGAGTTTCTAGGGGACCAAATTTTATACAAAATAAATACAGGGGATGAAACAATACAGATTAAAACATTTAGTAAAGCTATTGTTGAAGATAAATCTTGTACTGTTTATATTAAAAAGGAAGATTTACACTTTTTTGATAAAAATGAAATGAGAATAGATTGCTAGAAAGGAAGATAGCCTATGAGTGATTCACAAGATGTATTTATGCCTTTAGAAAAAGTAAGGGCTACAAATGTACAAGGTAAAAAAATTAAAATTATGGATAATAATTTAGGTGGTGCTTTAAAAAAATCTATACCATATTTAATGATTACACCAGCTATAGTTATTTTAGGTATGTTTGTAATATATCCTATACTTTATATGATATATTTAAGCTTTTTTGAATGGGATTTAATGAAAGATAAAGAATTTATTGGTATAAAAAACTTTACAAGGCTTTTTCAAGATGAGATATTTTGGCAAGTATGTATAAATTCTTTTAAATATGTTTTTTTAACAGTGTCTTTATCTATTATTATAGCTATTATTTTAGCTTTATATCTAAAAAAAGACACTAAAATAAATAGAGCTTTACAAAGTGTAGCTTTTTTTCCATACATAATATCTTTAGTATCTATATCGTTTATATGGATGTGGTTAATGGACTCTGATTATGGATTATTAAATTATTTATTACAGTTAATTGGTTTAGAGGGAATAGGTTGGTTAGACAACCCTAAATATGCTCTTAACTCTCTTGTTTTAATAGCTGTATGGAAAAGTATAGGATACAACACGATTATTATTATATCTGATATAAAGGCAGTGCCTAGCTATTTATATGAGGCTGCAAAGCTAGATAAATCATCTGAATTATCAACATTTTTTAAAATTACATTACCTATGATTTCTCCTACATTATTTTTCTTAATACTTATGAATATAATAGGTTCATTTAAAGTTTTTGAACCAGTAAAGCTTATCACCCAAGGAGGACCAATGAATTCTACAAATACATTTGTGAATATGATTTATGAAAATGGATTTGAATATTACAAAATAGGGTATGCATCTGCAATAGGTGTTGTTCTTATGGCTATACTTGGAGTTTGTACCTTAATTTACTTTAAAAAATTAGGGAAAAAAGTACATTATAGATAGGAGGCTTACAATGAGATTTTTAAAATTAAGTTTAAGGATAATAATAAATATATGCATATTTTTAGTCTTTTTTATACCTTTTTATTGGATGATATTAACATCTTTAAAAACTTTAGGACAAACATTAAAAATGCCTCCAACATTTTTTGTACAAGAGCCACAATACTCTAACTTTTTACAAGTTTTTAAAAATATACCATTTTTTAATATGCTAAAAAATAGTGTAATAATTACAACAGGTATAATTTTAGCACAGATAATAACAGTTATACCATCTGCATATGCTTTTGCAAGATTTAGATTTAAAGGAAAAGATATACTTTTTGGTACAACATTACTTACAATGATGATACCATCACAGCTTATATTTTTACCAGTATTTTTAATGTTTAGTAAGTTTGGTATGGTAAATAGTTACATATCATTAATTTTGCCTTCAGCTTGTAGTGCATTTTCAATATTTATGCTAAGACAAAATTTTAAACAAGTTCCAGAAGAGCTATTAGAAGCTGCAAGGTTAGATAAGGCTAATGAATGGAAAATACTTACTAAAATTATGCTACCCATAGCAAAACCAACAGTAGTAACAATGCTACTTATTACTTTCATAAATAGCTGGAACGACTATTTTTGGCCTTTAGTATTGACAACAAATAATAATATAAGACCTCTTACAGTTGGTATATCAAGTCTTAGAGAAGTTGAAGGAGGTATAAGCTATCAAATACTAATGGCAGGAAATGTACTTTTAATAGTACCTATTATTATAGTATTTTTATTTGCACAAAAACATATTATCAAAGCATTCACTTATATGGGTGAAAAATAGGAGGAAATTATGAAAAAATTTTTATCTATGTTATTATGTACAACATTATTATTAGCAGGGTGTTCATCTTCTAAAACTACAAGCTCAAGTACACAATCAAATAATGATGTAACACAAATCAAGTTTTGGTATGCATACACAGACAAGATACAAGAAAACAACGAAAATATGGTAAAGTTGTTTAACGAAACAGTAGGAAAAGAAAAAGGAATAGAGGTTATAGCAGAGTATCAAGGGGCTTATGAAGATGTTCATCAAAAATTACAAGCTGGGCATATTTCAGGAGAGGTACCAGCAGTTAGTGTAATGGAAATAGCATCTATAGAAACATTTGCAAAAAATGGGCTTATTGAACCTTTAGATACATATATTGAAAAAGACAGTGTAAATATGGTAGATTTTTATGAAGGTCTATTAGAAAACTGTGTTGTAGATGATAGTTATTATGGACTTCCATATTTAAGAAGTACACCAATTCTTTACCTAAACACAACTTTATTAAGCCAAGCAGGACTTGATACAACAGGCCCAAAAACTTGGGAAGAACTAGAGATGTACTGTAAAACGGTTAATGAACAAACAGGTAAATATGGTTTATCTATGTATTCTTATGTTTGGATATTAGAAGGATTGTTTTTACAACAAGGCTCTTCTATATTAAGCGAAGATGGTAAAACAACAAATGTTAACACTAGGGAAGGTAAAGAAGTATTTACTTTCTTTCAAGATTTAGCTAAAGATGGAATTATTAGATGTCATTCTGGAGAAGATTCTACAAAGGTATCTACAGATGCATTAAATCAAAATGCAGCAATGTGGTTTGGTTCTACTGCAGATTTAACTAAAAATTTACAAATTGCAGAAGAAAATGGATATGAATTAAATACAACATTTTTACCAAAGGCAGTACAATATGGTGTACCAACAGGTGGTTGTAATCTTGTTATACCAAGTAAAGCTTCTGAAGAAGAAAAAGAGGCAGCATGGGAATTTATTAATTGGATAACTAAGCCAGAACAAGTAGCTCAATCTACTGTTACAACAGGATATGTGCCAACTACAAAAACAGCAACACAAACAGAAACTATTGAAAATTTATTTATAGAAAAGCCTCAGTTTAAAGTGGCATTAGAACAATTAGAAAGCTATGGATACGGCAGACCTATGAATCAAGAATATTCAGAAGTGCAAAAAGAAATGGTAAATGCAATGGATGCTATATGGGTTAATTTACAAGATATAGATTCGGTGTTAACAAAAACTCAAGAAAAAGTAGATGCTATTTTACAAGGAGAGTAGATATAAGTTATGAATAAAAAATTAGTAGTATTATCACTAGATGCATTACAATCTAATGATTTAGAATTATTATTTAATATGCCTAATTTTAGTAGATTAAAGGACAAAATGGCAGTTATAAAAAATTTAAAAGAAATATATCCTACTATAACATATCCTATACATACAACAATGGTAACAGGAGTTACACCAGATATACACGGGATATTTCATAATCAAAAAAGTGATATTTCACCAGAAGACCACGATTGGAGCCTTATGGGTTCCAACTGGTACTGGTACAAAGATAATATAAAGGTAGAAACTATAATAGATGTAGCTCACAATAACAACAAAAAGGTTGCAACAGTTTGTTGGCCAGTAACAGCAGGAGATAAAAGAGGTATTAATTTACCAGAAATATGGCCAAGAAGAGGACATAAAGAAGAGGCAAAAAAAGTTTTTCAAGAAGCTTGTTCAGATATTGCCTTTGAAAGATACTACGATAGCTATATTTCAAAGTTTGATTGGAAAAATAATGAAGACTTAGTTAGATTTACTCCAGAGATAGCACTTGATATTTTAAAAAATGATAAACCTGACTTACTTATGTGCCACGTTATATGGCTTGACCATATACGCCATGTGTATGGAGTGTCTGGAGAAGAAGTTCATGATTGTTTAAGACAGCTAGATATTCTTGTAGGGAGATTTGTAGATGCTACAATACAGGCAGGTACATATGATGATACAAACTTTATTATCTTAGGTGATCACGGTCAAATTGATATAGAGCGTATTTTTGATTTAAATATACTATTTGTTGAAAATGAGCTTATTACGCTAGATGAAAACAATAACCCTAAAGATTATATTGCTTATAGTTTTTCTGCTGGTTTTTCTACACAAATCATACTTAAAAATCCAGAAGATAAAGAACAGGTGGAAAGAGTATATAGAGTTTTAAATAACATTAAAGAAAAATATCCAAAATGTATTGATAGAATATACACAAAAGAAGAAGCTTTAGAAGAAGAAAACTTAAAAGGAGATTTTTCTTTTGTTGTAGAAGGTAGCAAAGGTACATATTTTGGTATAAAATATATAGGAAAACCTTTAATTGAAAAGGGAGAAGAAGGATACTATATATATAGTGCTACTCACGGTCATAGTGTAGATAAAGGAACAAAACCTCCTCTTTTAGCATTTGGACCAAGCATAAAAGCAGGTGTAGAAATAAATACCAAAAAAATGATAGATGTTTGCCCTACTATTGCAAAATTGTTAAATGTAGAAATGAAAAATGTAATGGGGCAATGTATAGACATAGTTAAATAAATGGAGGAGTTACAATTTGGATAACATATTTGAAGGTATATACCTATTTAGTGATATAGATGGAACATTAGGTAGAACAGAAATTGGTATACCAAGTAGAAATATTAAAGCTATACAAGATTTTGTAAATAGAGGTGGAAAATTTGGTGTAGCAACAGGTAGATACATTAGTGATTTACTAGATTTTGTAAAAGAGGTACCTATAAACGGATATTCTTTTGTAAACAATGGAGCTGCCATATATAATTTCTCAAAAAATGAATTTTTATATAATAAAATGTTGCCTAGTGAAAGTTTTGAGTATGCAAAACAACTAGCAAATGAAAATTTAGATTGGGGCATTGTGGCAGTAAATGAAGATGGATACTTAAATGTAAACCATATAAATGAAAGAGTAAAATTTAATCCAGAGTTTAAAACAGTTAATTTAGAGGAATTACAAGGACCTTTTTATAAATTTTTATTTGTTGTACCAGAAAGTAAAATAAAAAATATAATAAAGTCGCTTAATGAAAGTGGTAATTATAAAGATGTATATTTTGTACAATCTGGAGATGATTTATTTGAAATGGTACTAAAAGAAGTGAATAAAGGTGAAGCATTAAAGCTATTTTGTAATCAAAATAATATAGATATAAATAATACATATTTTATTGGAGATAGTTTTAATGATGAACAAATAATGGAGCTAGCAGGAACTAGCTGTTGTACAGATATAACAGATGAATATTTAAAAAATAAATGTAATTTTGTAGCGGGTAGTTGTGAAAACGGTGCAGTGGCAGATTTTATATCGTTTATAGAAAATAAACTTTTAAATATTTAATTTTATTATCTATATTGTTTATAGCATAACTTATAAATCAAATAATATCTTTATTAAAATAATTGAATTTTTTATTTATAATAAAGATATTATTTTTTAAATTATATTAATTATGAGATATTTATAATATTACTAAAGGAATTTTATATTCTTCATTATTACCTTTATTTTGAAACAAATAATAAATATCAGTAGATTTAATTTCCTTATTTAGATAATAAATACCATTATTATCTAAATTTTCTTTTGCATTTTTTAAATTTGTTATAACAGGTACCTTAGCACTGGATATTAAAGTTTTTAATAAATGAGATGATGATTTTTTAAAGCCCAAAACCCTTATATAAGGGTTTAAATTTTCTTTTAAATATTGCTGGTCATTTTTTGTTATATTTAATATAATATGTAAAATGGCACGTTGTAATTTAGTATAAGTATATCTCTTAGACTTTATGTTGTTTATTAATTCAGTTATTTAATGGCTATTAATATTTGATATTATTTTATTTTCTATACCCTCTGTTATATCTGCAATATTTTTAATATTTTCTATATTAGATGTTTTTAAAATGTATTTTAAAATATTAGTATAATTATCTAACAAAGGCATATTATGTACAGAAATATTATTTATTAATTCAAAACAATTATTAGGAACCACATTTTTTATATTATCAATTTTATTTTCAAAAAAACAATTTCTTATGGCAGTTGCTGAAGCTATATTTCCTGCTATATTAGTAGAATGAAATGTGGCTTGCTCTCTTTTTATAGTATTAGCAATAATATTACTATTTAGTTTATTTATAGCTTTTAAATATTCAATAGATAGAATATTATTTGGTTCTTTTAAAAAATCTAAAGATTTATTTAATGTTTTTTCTAAAGCATTTATTCTAGCTTTTGGAAACGATAACCCTTGATTTAAGAAATAAGATAAATTTTGCTTAAAATTATAGGGTTCATTTGATAGTATATTAGCTATTTCTAAAAAATTTTCTATATTACCATCTTCACTACCAAAGCATATATTAGTTATAATACCAGTTTTGTCTAATATATCAATAGCACCAAGAGCAAAAAGCTCAGCAGAAGCAGTTGCAAAAGTTAAAGGTAGCTCTAATACAATATCAGCTCCATTTAGAAGTGCCATTTTAGTTCTTAAATATTTATCAAATATAGCAGGTTCACCTCGTTGACAAAAATTACCACTCATAACTACTATACAATATTTACTATTAGTTTTTTGTTTAGATTTTTCTATATGTAGTTTATGTCCATTGTGAAATGGGTTATACTCAGTTATAATTCCTAACATATAAGTTATCCTTTCTATATATTATTATAATTAATTATACCATAAAAAACATAGAAAAATAAATAAAAAAACTAATAAAATATACTAAATTACTAAAGAATACAAAAATCAATAACATTAATTATAAATTGTTTTTTATATTTTATATTTAAAATTGTTAAAAATCACAAAAAACACTACATACAAGGTTAAATATTGAAAAAATATCCTATATATGCTACTATATTAATTGTCTTATTAACACAGCTAAGGTGTTATTTAAAATTTATAACAAAATTAATATAAGTGGCTGTTTTTGAATATAAAATATTCAAAAAATCTATTTAAATATGAAAGGAATATTTTATTTATGGAAATAAATATTAAAAAGAGAGATGGAAGTTTTGAAAAATTAAGTGTTGAAAAAACAAAGAAGGTTATAGCTTTTGCTTGTGAAGATATAGAGGGGTGTTCTCCAGAAGAGTTAGAGCTAGATGCAAAGTTACAATTTAGAGATGGTATGACAACTAAAGAAATACAAAAAACACTTATACAAACAGCTATTGAAAAAGTTATATACACAGAAGATGACGGGTATGGAAATTTAATAAAAAAAACTAATATAAATTGGCAATATGTAGCTTCTAGATTATTAATATATGATTTATATAAAGAGGCAGCTATTAATAGAAAATATAATCATTTTGGATATGGGGACTTTTTAGAATTAGTAAAAATGCTTGTTTCTAAAAATTTATATGGAAAATATTTATTAGAGCATTATACAGAAGATGAGATAAAAGAATTAGGATGTTATATAAAAAGTGATAGAGATAATTTATTTAATTATGATGGCTTAAATTTATTATCTAAAAGATATCTAGTTAAAAGTTTAGAGGGTGATGTTTTAGAACTTCCTCAAGAAAGATTTTTAATTATAGCTATGCATATAGCTATACCAGAAAAAGAACAAAAAGTAGAATATGCTAAAAAATTTTATGACATTATGAGTATGTTGAAAATGACTGTTGCAACACCAACTCTTGCTAATGCTGGAACTCCTTTTTATCAGCTTAGTAGCTGTTTTATATCAACCGTTGGAGACAACCTTTGGTCTATATATGATGTAAACCAAAAATTTGCACAAGTTTCTAAACACGGTGGTGCTTTAGGTATATATATGGGTAAAGTGCGTGCTTTAAATAGTGATATTAGAGGTAATAAAAACTCATCTGGGGGTGTGATACCTTGGATAAGGCTTTATAATGATACAGCAATAGCAGTAGACCAATTAGGTAGAAGAAAAGGTAGTGCATCTATAACTTTAGATATATGGCACAAAGATTTATATGACTTTTTAGATTTAAAAACTAATAATGGTGATGATAGAAGAAAAGCTCACGATATATTTCCTGCTCTTAGTATTCCTAATTTATTTATGCAAAGGTTAGAAAAAAGAGAAAATTGGTCTTTGTTTGACCCATATCAAGTACATAAAGAAATGGGATATTACTTAGAAGATTATTTTGATGATGAAAATAATGATGAATTTACAAAAAGATATATAGAATGCGAAAATAACCCTAATATAAATAAAATAGTAACACCTTGTCTTGACATAATGAAAAAATATTAAAAAGTGCAGTAGAAACAGGTACACCTTTTATATTTTTTAGAGATACTGTAAATAGAGCTAATCCTAACAAACACAAAGGTTTAATATATTCTTCTAATTTATGTCACGAAATAGCTCAAAATACAAGTGAAAGTAAGTTAATAGAAGAAACTCAAGAAGATAATATTGTTACAACAAAAATAAAATCTGGTGATATGGTTACTTGTAACTTAAACTCAGTTAATCTTGGTAGAGTATCAAAAGAAGAGCTTAAATATTGCATACCTCTTCAAATAAGAATGCTTGATAATGTTATTACACTTAATAAATTACCAGTATTAGATGCAAAAGTTACAAGCGATAAATATAGAGCCATAGGTTTGGGAACAAGTGGTTATCACCATTATTTAGTTAATAACAAAATAATGTGGGAAAGCCAAGAGCATCTTAAAGAGGCCGATAGTTTATTTGAAGAACTGGCTTATAATGCTATAAAAGCATCTATGGAGCTTGCTAAAGAAAAGGGAGCTTATGAAGCTTTTGAAGGTTCAGAATGGTATACTGGAGAATATTTTGAAAAAAGAAATTATACATCAGAAAGATGGCAAAAGCTAAAAGAAGATGTAAGAAAATATGGTATAAGAAATGGCTATATAATGGCAGTTGCTCCAACAGGTAGCACATCTAATATAGCTAATACAACAGCTGGTATAGACCCTATATTTAAAAAGTTTTTTGTAGAAGAGAAAAAAGGAATATATGTTCCTAAAACTGCTCCTAACTTAAATGATGAAAACTTTTGGTTATATAAAGAAGCTCATTATATAAAACAAGATTGGAGCATTAAAGCTTGTGCAATTAGACAAAGACATATTGACCAAGCTCAATCTTTTAACTTATATATTACACCAGAGCTTAACGCTAAAGATATATTTGATATGTATATTAATTGTTGGAAAATGGGCATAAAGACAATATATTATGTAAGAAATCAGTCTTTAGAAATGGACGAATGTACAAGTTGTTCTAGCTAATGGAGGTTTTAAACTATGATAAAAAAGAAAATATTTAATGCAGAAGGAGATAGGGGTACATCTAGCATAATAAATGGCAACACCACAAATCTTAGAGAATGGAACAGAATAAAATATGATTGGGCAACTAATATGTATAGAACAATGCTTAATAATTTTTGGATACCAGAAGAAATAGCATTAAGTGAAGATGTAAAGCAATTTCCTTATCTTACAGATGGAGAAAGAAATGCTTTTGATAAAATAATATCTTTTTTAAATTTTTTAGATTCTATACAAAGTGAAAATTTACCTAATTTATCAAGATATATAACAGCTTCAGAGGTATCTTCATTATTAAATATACAAGCTTTTCAAGAAGAAATACACGCACAAAGCTATTCTTATATATTAGACACTGTTACAAACCCTATAACTAGAGATAAAATTTATGATATGTGGAGAGAAGATGAGCATCTTTTAAACAGAAATAAATTTATAGCTAGTATATATGAAAATTTTAATCAAAACCCTACACAAGAAAATTTTATAAAAGCTATTATGGCAAACTACATATTAGAAGGTATATATTTTTATTCTGGTTTTAGCTTTTTTTACACTTTAGCAAGACAAGGTAAGATGACAGCTACAAGCACAATTTTTAAATATATAAATAGAGATGAGATAACTCACCTTGTTTTATTTCAAAATATAATAAAAGAGATAAAAGCAGAAAATGAAGATATATTTACAAATGAGCTACAAGAAGAGCTAAGAAATATGATGAGAACAGGTGTAGAACACGAAATAGCTTGGGGTCAATATGTAACAAATAATGAAATATTAGGTTTAAATAATGAATTAATAGATAAATATATTAAATATTTAGCTAATTTAAGATTAAAAGCAATAGGTTTAGAACCATTATATAATGAAATAACACAAAACCCTATGGCTTGGATAGAAAGTTTTTCAAAAATAAATAATACAAAAACAGATTTTTTTGAAGCAAAGGTTATAAACTATACAAAAGCAGCAATATTTGATTTTGATAGTTTAGAATAATATTGTAATGTAATTAGAGTATCTAGCAATAGATACTCTAATTGTATAATTTTATAATATTTTTTCTTATTAAAATATTATGTATTATAATAGTAACTAATAATATTAAAAATAATGAAATACTTAATATTTTTATACTATTTAATAAACTAAAGTATTTTAATAATAAAGATGATAAAGCTAGCATTAACCCTGAAAAAATTGCACTTATAAAACTAGCATAAGATAAATAAGTTACCCTAAATTTTGTGGTTGGATTAATATATAAATTTTTTATAATATTAGAAAAAGTAGGATATATACCTCTCAAAACTTGTTGAAAAAATATCATAAATATTATAACTATTATATTATTAAAAGACATACCTATAAATGATACACCTATAAAAGAAGATAAAAGTAGTATTATAGATTTATAAGATAATTTATTTTTAGATTTAGAATAAATATAAGATGATACAGCACAAAATACATTAAATAATGCAAACACAAAACCATAATACTTTTCTACATTAAAATTTTCAAAAATAGGTTGATAATAAGAAAAACTAACACGAGTTATAACAAACCATAAAGAAGTTATAATAAAAATAGGGGTAACATTTAATATTTCATTTTTGTTAAAAGATTTTTGTAAATTTTCTTTTTTTACAGGTTTATAGTTTAAATTATCTTTTAATAAAAATATATTAGCAATAAAGTTTATAAATAAAAATAACATATCAAAAATTAAAGGTAAAATCATATTATATTGAAATAATATACTAGATAAACTAACAAAAAGTATAGTAGATATAAGGCTTATACTATAAGATTTTGCATAAGTTTTTTCAAGTTCATTCACACAATTATTTTTTGAAAATAATTCAAATATTAGTGCATTAACATTGCCAGAAGACATAGCTAGAGATAATGCATACATAATAGCAAAAATTAAAGCACCTATAAAACTAGGTATTAGTATTCTAACAAGCATACTTATCCATATAAAAACTTGAGATATTAACAAAACTTTTTTTCTACCAAATTTATCTGCAATATATCCACTTGGTATTTCAAATAAGGCTAACAATACAAAAATTAAACCATCTATAAAAAAGTATTGGCTAAATGATAACCCCATATATTTTGTATAGAAAAATACTAATATAGGGCCTATAAAAACCTCAAAATTAAAAATAGTACATAAATAAATTAATAGTTTATGTTTAGTGATAGTTTTTTTATCCATATAGACACCCTCCTTAAAATATAATGTTTAAAATTATATAATAAAAAATTTTTTATGTCAATAATTAAATTTTAAGCAATATTATTGAAAAATATATACAAATAGTATTTAAAAATTGTTTGTAATAACAAAAAATAAATTTATATAATGATAGTAATTATTTAATAAATACAAAAAAATACTATTATTATATCTAAACAAAAGAATATAAATACTTTATGTATATTTTAATATGTAAAGATATAGTTTATAATTATTTATGAAAGGAGGAGATTTTAATGGTTAAAAAATACAAAAATATTAAAATTGATTATGATGAAAGTAAAACTTTAAGTGTAGAATATTTACTTATACAAAGTATAATTGATAATAATATTATATATGGTTTTAAAATAAACTCTATGGATTTAGACAATAAAATTTGTGATAGTAAAGAATTTTTAGATTTTACAAAAGATTTAGATTATGCTGAAAATATATTTGACATTTTAATAAATAATAAAGTTTTACCATTAAATCTTACCAATGTGTTAGATGATATGATAGATTAAAAATAAATTATATATTGATAAAAAATAAGTACATATTTTTATAATTTGTACTTATTTTTTTTTATGTTGCATATTTTATATAAATACATAAGGAGGTTATATATGAAACAAGAAAATAATATAGATTTTAATAATATAAGTTTAATTTTGGATATGTTAAAAAATAATAAGAAAGAAGAAAAAAAACAAGATAAAAATCAAGATAATTTACTGATGATAAACTCTACTAATAGTAGCTATATAAAAGATATGTTACCACTTATAACAGATGACAGTGAAAACATTTACAAAATGATAAATTGTTTAGAGATTAATCAACTAATAACCAACTATAAAAAAGCATATCAATCAATAGAAAAAGAAAAAGTGTTAGATTTAAAAAAAGAAGCTATTTTACATATAAAAAATAATTTAAATCAAAAAAATAAGTATATGGTAGATTTATTAGTTAAAGTAATAGAAATTAAAGATATAATGAATAAAAATTATAAAGAGGTGTAAATGATGGACTATAATAAACTTTTTGAACAAGAAGCATTTAAAGCAATAGATAAAAATATATTAGATAATTTTAAGATATTAATATCTAATATAAATGGTAAAAGTACAAACGAAATGATGTTACAAATAATGAATTTTTATAACAATATGCCAAAAGGTGTAAGTTTATCAAAAGAACAAAGTGATGCTCTTATAAAAACTATATCTTTAAATATGAAAAAAGAAGAACGAGAAAAATTTTTAAATATGTTAGACTTAATAAATAAATTTGTTTAAAAGTAAATTAAAAAATAGCTAAATAATACCTAAATATAGATTAAATAACAATTAAACAACAAATTAAAATATAAAATATATATAAATTTACCATAGCTTAATAAAGTAAATTTGTATAAAAAATATTAGTTTAGTGTATGATATTTTTGGTTATTTGTTTTATATATAATGCTTTACAAATATACATAATTGTTATATTATAATAACTAAAGATGAATAAGTTAATTTTATTTATATTAAAGTTATTTTAAAGTTAAGCTTTTGTAAATATTATAGCTAGTTTATCATTATTTTTTAAGATTAAAAAATTTTAGTATAGGGAAGAGGTGCATATAAATGTACAATATTAATAATTTAGATACTAAATTAATACAACCACTTAAAATTTTAGCTAATCGTTATAATTTTAAACTGGATAATATGGGTAGAACTATAAATGCAACACAAACAGATGAAAATATTTTAAAAATAAATTCAACTGAAGATGTTGTAGATATAGTATATAAAGATATACCAGCATTTTTTAGAGCGATTATGCTTGTTGATAAAAATGCTAAAAAAGGTAATTTAACATTTAGTTTATCAACAGATGTTTGGTTTGACTTTAATGGTTTAATGATAGATTGTTCAAGAAATGGTGTTTTAAATGTTTCTTATGCTAAGAAAATAATAGAACAACTAGCTATTAGTGGGCAAAATGTTTTTATGCTTTATATGGAAGATACATATAAATTAGATAGCGAAGAATATTTTGGTTATTTAAGAGGTGCTTACACAACTGACGAACTTAAAGAAATAGATGATTATGCACATATGTTTGGTGTAGAGCTTATACCTTGCATACAAACACTTGCACACTTAAATCAATTTTTTATGTGGGAACACATAGCAGGTAAATATGCAGATATAGATGACGTTTTAAATGTATCTAGTGATGCTGTTAAAGATTTATTAGATAGAATGATAAGTTATTTATCTAGTACATTTAGAAGTAGAAGAATACATATAGGTATGGATGAAGCATATAATCTTGGTAGAGGTACTTATGCTGATAAAAATGGTTTAAAACCTAAAACAGAAATAATGAGAGAACATTTACAAAATATGGTTAATATTTGTGAAAAATACAATGTAAAACCTATTATTTGGGACGATATGTTCTTTAGTGGTTATTCTAAAACAGAAACAGACGACTATAAAATACCTGATGGTATAGATTTAATGTATTGGGACTACTATAATAATACAGTTGAACATTATGAACAAAATTTTGAAAAAAGAGGTAAAATAACTAACAAACCTATAATGTTTGCAGCAGGCTCTTGGAGATGGATAGGTTATGCATCTCATCACGGTAAAACATTAGCTGCTACTAATGCATCTGCTACTGCTTGTAAAAATAAAGGTATTAGAGAAGTTATGACTACTGCTTGGGGCGATGATGGTTGCGAATCTCCTGTTACAACAATTATTTTTGGCTCAATATTATTAGGAGAGCATCAATATAATAAAGACATAGATTTAGACGAATTTAAAGAAAATTTACTATATATAACAGGTATGGACTATGAAAACTTTTTAAAATCTCAAGAGTTTGACATATTCCCAAGTATGGAAAATAAAGCAGCTATTGTTACACCTTCTAAATATACATTATATGAAGACCCATTATGTAGTAAATTTATAAATCATACAGAAGTTGTAACAGATGATTTAACTACTATATATAAAAACTTATCTGACTATTTTTATAATAAAGCAAAAGATGATAAAAGCGAAGATTTAAAAGCTACAAACGAATTTTATGGTGTATTTGGTGAAGTTGCAAGCCTTAAATGGAATTTAGGGTTAAACATATATAAAGCATATAAAAATAAAGATAAACAGGCTTTAAAAAATATAATTACTAATCAAATAGAACCATTAATACCTCTTGTAGAAAAATTAAAGTATGCAAGATTAAAAGAATGGTGTATAACAAACAAAAGTTATGGTTTTGAAGTTTTAGACCAAAGATTTGGTGGTATTATAAGCCGTCTTAATACAACAAAATTTATACTTGAAAATTATTTAAATGGTAATTTAGATAAAATAGAAGAATTAGAAGAAACAAGATTACCAGCTACTCATCATAGAGAAGAGGGTATGGGCGAAGTGTTACATTACAACAGAGCTCAAAGATGTATGACTGCTAGTAAAATGATATGGTAGTTTAACATAAATATTAATAGAATAAATTTTTTGAATATTTTGTATTTAAAAATAGGTATTCCTAAATATTTTTAAACAAAATTTAAAATAAAATGATGTATAAATTTAGTTTAAAAAATTATTAAAGCAAACCTTAATTACAATAATTAAATAGCCACTTCTTTTATATATTAATATATGTGAGGTGGCTAAATTACAATAAATATTTAATTTTAGAGGAGATTTTATATGAAAACAGTAATAGGATATGTAGGTACAAAAGATTTTAATTTGTTAAAAGAAGAAGATGTGAAAGCTTTAAGCATTATTAATATTGCTTTTGGTAAAGTAGATAATGGTAATGTTGTTTGGGATGCTCAAGATGCACCTAAATATATGAAATGGGCTAAAGAAATTAACCCAGAGCTTAAAATATGCTTATCTGTTGGTGGTTGGAGTGCTGGAGGTTTTTCAACAGCAGCATCTACTAAAGAAGGTAGAGAAAAATTTGCAAAAACAGCAGTAGATATTTTAAGAACATATGATTTAGACGGTATAGATATAGACTGGGAATATCCTTGTATTAGCATAGCAGGTATTGATGCATCACCAGATGATAAATATAATTTTACATTATTATTAGAAGCTTTAAGAACAGAGCTTGATAAAGTAGAAAATAAAAAATGTTTACTTATGGTAGCTACTGGTGGAGATGAGTATTTCTTAAGATGTACAGAAATGGACAAGGCATCTAAATATTTAGATATAGTACAAATTATGACTTATGACTTAAGAGGTGGTTTTTCTATCCAAACAGGACACCATACTAATCTTTACACAAGCCCGACAGACTTAAATTCTGTTAGTGCACACAATACTATTACTAAATTTATAGAAGCAGGTGTTCCAAAAGAAAAAATAGTTATGGGTGTTGCTTTTTATTCTAGAATGTGGACAGGTGTTCCTAATGTAGATAATGGACATATGCAAATGGCAGGCTCAACAGGTGGATATGGTCCAGGTTATGGTGAACTTGTAAAAGAATATATTAACAAAAATGGCTACACTAGATATTGGGACGATTATGCAAAAGCACCTTATTTATTTAATGGTGATACATTTATAAGCTATGATGATGAAGAATCTATTAAAGCAAAAGCAGATTATGTAAAAGAAAATGGACTTTGTGGTCTTATGTATTGGGAATACTGCTTAGATAATACTTTTACATTAACTACTTATTTAAGAAAAGTTTTAAGCTAATTTATAAGGAGGATAACTATGAATTTTTATTTACAAAGTTTTGATAAACCAGAAGTTATAGTATCTACTTATTATGAAAAAGAAAAAGAAATAAAAGATTTATTTGAAGGTAAAGAAGGAGAGTTATTTTTTATACCTTCTTTAGATGAAAATAAACCACATACGTTATATTTTGGGCTTGGCCAAAAAGAAAAGCTTACAAATAATTCATTAAGAAATAACTGTGCAAAATTGTTGAAAAAAATAGAAGAACTTAAATTTGAAAATATTCTTATTGAAAAAATAGATTTTGCTAGCTTAAAAGAAGATGTATTTTTAAAAGCTATGGTAGAAGGTTTATTACTTACAGATTATGATTTTAAAAAGTATAAATCTGATAAAAAAGAAGATAAAAAAGAAAAAAATGTATATATAGATGGCTTTAATATATCAAATAAAAATGATATTTTAAATGAAGTATCAAACATTGCAAAGGCTATTAATAATGCTAGAGATATGATAGCAGAACCTACTAATAATTTATATCCAGAAGAATTAGCTAAAAGAGCAGTAAAAATAGCTAACGAAAGTGGTTTTAAAATTGAAGTATTAGAAGAAGAACAAATTAAAGAGCTTGGTATGAATGCCTTTTTAATGGTAGGACAAGGTACTAACCATAAACCTCGCCTTATTGTTATGGAATATAACAATGGTGGAGATAGTGATTTTATAGGACTTGTAGGTAAGGGCTTAACTTGTGATACAGGTGGTTATTCTATAAAAAGTCACGAAGGCCTTAAATATATGAAAGCAGATATGAGCGGTGCAGCTTATGTAATAGCTATAATGAGTAGCTTGGCTAAAAATAAATGCAAAGTTAATGTTAAAGCTGTTGTTGCCACTTGTGAAAATGTTGTAGATGGAAATAGTTATAAACCAGGAGATGTTGTTACATCTATGAAAGGTAAAACTATTGAAGTTTTAAACACAGATGCAGAGGGTAGACTTACTTTAGCAGATGCTCTTCATTATATTATAGATAAACAAAAAGTATCTAAAGTAATAGATATGGCTACATTAACAGGCCTTGCTGGTTCTACATTTGGTAGTTTATTTACTCCAATTTTTTCTAACAACGAAGAATTTTATGAAAAATTTATGGAAACTGCTAAAGAAACAGGCGAAGACTTTTGGCGAATGCCTTTAGATGAAAGATATCGCTCATATATAGATAGCGATATAGCAGATATGAAAAATACAGCATCAGCAGGTACTATAACTGCTAGTATGTTTTTAAAAGAATTTGTAGATGACACACCTTGGATACATTTAGATATTGCGGCCACTGCTAGCCAATGGCCAGTTGTTTATGAATATTCTTCAAAAGGTGCATCAGGTGTTACAGTTAGAACAATTTATGAATTAATTAATAAAGGGGTGTAATTATTATGACACAAGTACCAGAATGGTTTACTAATGCAAAATTAGGTATATTTATTCACTTTGGAATTTATGCAGTAGGAGATGTTTCTGAAAGCTGGTCTTTCTATCACAACACAATATCTCACGAAGATTATATGAAACAAATAGACGGTTTTACTTGCGAAAAATTTGATGCAGACAAATGGGCAGATTTAATAAAAAAATCTGGTGCAAAATATTCTGTTTTTACAACAAAACATCACGATGGTGTTGCACTTTTTGATACAAAATATAGTGATTTAAGCACAGTAAAAAAATCTCCATATAAAAATGACATAGTTAAAGAATTTACAGATGCTATAAGAAAAAGAGATATAAGAGTAGGTATGTATTATTCTTTAATAGATTGGTCTCACCCAGATTATGCTACTGTTTATGAAAATGGAAAAGTTCCTGAAGACTTATCGGCAGTTAATAAATACACAAGCCCAACAGACGGAAAACAAGATGAAGAAGCTTGGGCAAGATTTGTTCAATTTAATAGAAATCAAATGGGTGAAGTTTTAGGTAACTATGGTAAAGTAGATTTATTATGGTTTGACGGAGATTGGGAAAGAAGTGCTGAGCAATGGGGGTTACCAGAGCTTAAAGATTACTTAAAATCATTTAATAAAGATTTAATTATTAATTCAAGATTTTGTGGCTATGGAGATTACAAAACACCAGAACAAGGTATACCTATTACAAGACCAGAAGGTGCTTGGGAATTTTGTACTACAATAAATCGTTCTTGGGGTTATAGACCTTCAGATAACCACTATAAAACACTTAATCAAATAATAAGAATGTTTTGTGATTGTATACATATGGGTGGTAATATGCTTTTAGATATAGGGCCAAAACCAGATGGAACAATAGATGAAAGACAAGAAGCAATACTTCTTGGGCTTGGTGAATGGATAGAACCACACAAAGAGGCTATTTTTGATACTGATGAAGGTATTATGCATAGATATTTCTTAGGTGGTAGCACAATATCTAAAGATAAACAAACTTTATATTTATTTGTATATGATAAGCCAGAAGAAAGTGTTTGCTTAAAAGGTTTATGCAACAAAATTAAAGATATAACAGTTCTTCACTCAGGTAAAAAATTAGGCCACGTTATACACGGCGGTGTACCTTGGTTTAATATCCCTGGTACTACTTGGATTGAATTAACACCAGAAGATTGCCACGAACACGTTACAGTTTTAAAAGTTGAGCTTGAAGGTGAAATTGAAATGTATGGTGGTAGTGGAGTTGTTGTATCTCATAACTAATAATTATAAGTGTTAAGCCTATTATATAGGCTTAACACACTATTACAGATAGATTAAATATTAAATTATCAGGAGGAAATAAAATGGCTAATTTTAGAATACCTACACCAGATATAAATTTTAACCCACCAGTATATTATTGTAAAAGAGCAACTAAAAAATTTGAGCTTGATGGTAATATTGATAAACCATTTTGGGAAGATGCAGATTTTACAGAATATTTTGTAGATATAGAAGGAGATAAAAGAGAAACTCCTCGTTTTAAAACTAGAGCAAAAATGCTTTGGGATGATGAAAATTTATATTTTGGGGCAGTTTTAGAAGGGGACGAAATTTGGGCAACTTTAGAAGAAAGAGATAGCGTTATTTTTCAAGATAATGACTTTGAAATTTTTATAGACCCAGATTCTGACACACATCAATATTATGAATTTGAAATGAATGCTAAAAACACTGTTTGGGACTTACTTTTAACTAAGCCATATAGAGATTTTGGTGGTAAGCCAGTAAATGGATATGATATTCACGGTATGCAAACAGCAGTTTATATAGATGGAGAACTTAATAACCCAAATGCTAATAATAAAAAATGGTCTGTTGAGGTTGTTATGCCATTTAAAGCTTTAAAAGAAACTGCTAAAGAAAGCAGAAATCCAAAAGTTGGTGAATATTATAGAGTAAACTTTTCAAGAGTACACTGGAGAGTAGACAAAGATAACGGTGAATATAAAAAACAAATAAACCCAGAAACAAATTCTCCTTATCCAGAAGATAACTGGGTATGGGCACCTACTGGACTTATAAACATACATTATCCAGAGCTTTGGGGCTTTTTATTCTTTACTGAAAATGGCGAAAAATATGAAATACCTAATGATGAGCTTTTAAAATGGGAGCTTAGAAAATTATATTATAAACAACACGCATTATATGATACAAAAGGTTACTTTACAACAGATTTAGAAGAGCTATTAAATGGTGAAAAAATTGACATTGAGCCTATTATTGAAGTAACAAAACATACTTTTGAAATGAGAGTATTAAGTAAAGATAAAAAAAGAGAAATATCTATACAAGCAGATGGTAGAACAGAAATATATGATTTATAGTAGGAGGGCTTTATGCTTACTTTAGTAGAACAAGAAAAAATTGAATTAAAGTTTAAAAAAGCTTGTGAATATTGTGAAACTATAACAAATGAAATATTAGAAGTATTAAAAGATTGTAATGAAGAAGAAAGCTTTTGTTTAAAATATCTTTATGCTTATATGCCTCTTACAGATATGGCAGATTATTCGCCACAGTTATTTCTAAAATTTGTAAGACATTCTTTAAAAGTGCGTAATTTAATGCCTTGGGGAAAATCTATTAGTGATATAGACTTTTTAAACTATGTTTTACAGTATAGAATAAATAATGAAAATATAGAATATTTTTGCGAAATTTTCTTTGATGAGCTTTATCCTAAAATTAAAGATTTATCAATGTATGATGCTATTATAGAGGTTAACTATTGGGCTTTTTCTAAAGCAACATATAAAGCTACTGATAATAGAACAGCATCTCCTTTAACTGTTGTTAGAAATGCTTATGGTAGATGTGGAGAAGAATCTACATTTTTAGTAGCTGCCCTTAGAAGCGTTTGTTTACCTTCAAGACAATGCTATGCACCTCGTTGGGCACATTGTGATGATAATCATGCTTGGGTTGAAGTTTTAGCAGATGGTAAGTGGTATTTCTTAGGTGCTTGTGAACCAGAAATAAGACTTAATACAGGTTGGTTTAGATTGCCAGCATCCAAAGCTCCTCTTATTCACAATAGAGTATTTTGCGATATGGTAGGGGACGAAATAATAACTAAACAAACAGATACAGTTACAGAAATAAATGTTTTACACCATTATGCTAAAACTAAAGAAATAAAAGTTAAAATAGTAGATAAAGATAATAATCCACTTAAAGATATTAATGTTGGTTTTGAAGTAGTAAATTATTGTGAGTTTTTCCCAATAGCTACACTTGTAACAGATGATAATGGCGAAGTTACTTTTGTAACAGGTCTTGGAGATTTATTTGTTTTTGCATATGATGACAATAGTTACACATATAAAAAAATAGATGTAAATCAAATAGAAAATTTAACTTTAGTATTTGATAGCATTATACAAGAAACTGAAAGCTTTGAGCTTGAAATGGCACCAGCAAAAGGTGGTATTGATGAAGAAGAAAAACTTACAGAAGAACAAGAAAAAGAACAATCTACAAGAAATGAAAATGCTTTAAATATTAGAAGAGCTTTTGAGGCAACTTTTTATAACGAAGAAACGGCTAAAGAATATAGCTTAAAATTTAATATTATGCAAGATGATATAGCAAAAATTATGCCTTTAGCTAGAGGAAATTATAAAGAGATAGAAAAATTTTTACAAGACGAAGCTACAAAAGATATTTTAGAATATAAAGTGTTACTTTTAAAAGCATTAAGAGAAAAAGATTTATCTGATATAACATACGACATATTAATGGAAAATATAGAACAAAGTATGCAATACAAAGATAAATATGAAAAATCTATTTTTGTAGAAAATCTTTTAAACCCAAGAGTTTGGAACGAAAATATTACTTTATATAAAAAAGATATACCTAATATTTTAAGTGAAGATGTAAAAAATAGTATAATAAATAATCCATTAGAAGTTGGTAATTTTGTAAATGAAAATATCACTCAATATGGCATTAGCGAATATACTAACCTTACTACATCACCTATGGGTGCTTTAAAATCTAAACTTGTAAATAAAGTATCTAAAGCCATTGTTACAGTAGCTATATTAAGAAGTTTAGGTATAGCTGCTAAAATGGACAAAGCAGATGGTAAAGTAGTTTATTATAATAATGGGCAGTGGATACACATATATAAAGAAGAGCCAAAAGAAGAAGTTAAAAAAGGTACTTTAGTTCTTAAAAAAGGTGATAATACTGCTTATGAATATTATAAAAACTATACAGTAGGTAAACTAGAAAAAGGTCATTATGTAACTTTAGATTTAGATAATATTAATTGGGAAAATAATAAAGTAGAATATAATGTAGAAGTTGGTAATTACCGTGTTGTTTTAGCCAATAGACGTCCAGATGAAGTGAATATGGTAAAAGTTTTATTTGTTAAAGTAGAAGAAAATAAAATATCTCAATTAGAATTACATTTACCACAAATTAAACATACAGGTAAAGAAGTAGATGTAGAAGATAGAACTATTTTTGATACAGAAGATAAACAAACAACACTTTTACAAGCTCTCAATGGTAAAAAAGGTATTGTAGCTTGGTTACACGTTGGTATGGAGCCAACAGAACATCTTTTAAATGAAATAAGAGAATCTGCTAGTAAATATAATGATGAAAATGTAAATACTATATTAATATTAAGGGATATTAAAGATATAAATGACCCAACTTTAAACAGAACTTTAAAAGTTGTGCCAAATCTTAATATATTTATAGAAAAAAATGGTTATAATATAGATAAAATATATAATGACTTAGATATTACAGATAAAAAGCTTCCACTTGCAATTGTATTTAATGATAATCAAAAAGTAGTTTATGGTTGTGCAGGATACAATGTAGGTATTGGAGAGATGCTTTTAAAAACTTTAAATAGTTAAGGAGTGAATATAC
>CALWSN010000112.1 GCA_944384215.1 uncultured Clostridia bacterium
ATATCTTGCTGGTTTTTCAACCTGCATTAATATTTCATCTATCATATTAATCCTCCATCTTTAGTAAATTACATACTTTATATTTTGCCACATTTTTTTTATTTTAGCAAATATTTTTAACAATATCATATATTGTACCATTAATACCATATTGTTGTATATAGTCTAAAAATACTTTTTCTTCTAATGTGTATAAAATATTACCATTTACAGAAATATTTATAATTATATAATAATCTGAACTAATAATTAAAATAAGCTCTTTATTTTCATAGTCTTTATCTATTAAAACTTCTTTTACTTTTAATATTCTATTTTTTTCATATTGTTGTTTATTAATTATAGCTTTATAAAATTGATAAATATATTCACTTTTATTTACTTTTATAAAATATAAAGATAAACATAAAAGAGTTATATTATATGGATATAATACAATTTGAATAAATCCTAATAAAAAAATAATAAAACTTAAAAATAAACTTATTTTTTTTAAAATTATACTAGCCTTTAAATCTCCTATTTTACTACCTAAAATATAACAAAAAAAACTAGCTCCATCTAAAGGAAAAATAGGCAAACAATTAAAAAATGCAATTGATAAATTAACATTTTTTATCAACTGCATTTTTTCATTTGTAAACATACCAAAAAATAAAGCTAGTATTATATTTAATACAACACCTATGCCTACAATAAAAAGCTTTTTATATAGCTCTAATTTTTCTATATTATCAATTACAGCTATTTGTCCTATTGGTGTTATAACAATTTTTTTAATATTAAGCCCAAACTTTTTAGCCATAAATATATGTGCTAGTTCGTGTAAAAAAACAAAAACAAAAAAAGTAAAATATATATTATATACTTTAAAAAATAATACTAAAATTAAAGCAATATAAAATGTCAAATTTATACTTATTTTTTTTAACATATACCCCCCCATTATTAATTTTAAACTATTCTAAATAACTTGCTTTAGGTAGTGCTACAAGGTTTATAGGGTCTACATATTCTCCATCTTTTATTACTGTATAATGTAGATGAAAACCAGTAGAAAGCCCTGTGCTACCAACTAATCCAACTTGTTGATTTGCCTCTATCTTATCATCTTTTTTAACTAATACTTTATTAAGATGTGCATACATTATTTCATAGTTGTCATAAGTTTTATATTTTATATATGTACCATAAGTATTAGATTCTCCAACCTCTGTAACTATTCCACTTTTTACCGAATATACAGGGCTATTTTCATCTGCACCTATATCTAAACCATTATGAAATTCTTGTTTTTTTAATATAGGGTTTTCTCTTTCTCCAAAATATCCTGTTATAATACCTTCTACTGGGTTTATCCACTTATTTTGTGCCCCAAGAACAACGCTAGGTGCCTTGAGGCTATCTATTTTTTTGGTGTATTTTCTATTTCTTCTTCCATTTCTTCTATAATATTGTCATCAATAGATACACCATTTTTACTATTACCTGTTTTTATACTAAATTTTGAGAAAATATCATCTATTTTATTAGATATATTAAGCTCACTTTCTAACATATTTTTAGTTTTGCTAACTATATCATTTGCTATGCTAGAGTTACTATTTGTTAAATAATAAAATATCCCTATTATCAAAATACTTATTATACACTGTATAAAAAACTTTGATTTTACCTGTTTGTTAGGCTCTTCATCAAATCTTATCATACCATTTTTAGTTGTATTTTTATAATTATTATTTCTGGCTGTATGATTAGATGTATTTGCTCTTGTTGTTCTTTGTATTTTTACATCTTTTAAAGAATTTTCTGCTAATCTTTTATAAAATTCTTTTTTATCATTTACCAAAAAAATCACCCACCTTTGTATTTTTATTTTTTATGTATATACATAAAAAATATATTAAATACAAAGACAGGTTATTACTATTTTTTGTTACCTAGATAAATAAATTAAATTTATTAATAATATATACACTACATATAAAATTTTACTAACTTTATCTCCTTCACCTAAAAATAAATGTATACTAACATAAGATATAAATTAAAACTATACTATATAATATTAAATTTTTTATATAGTATATAATTAATATTACTTTATTTTTTTAAATGTTTTATAAACATATCTATTATTTCATCATATTGCAAAAGTGGTTTTAAACTTAAACTTACGTCTATATTATTTCCTATTAATTTATTTTTTATATGATATGATATATCTTTTTGTATATGTTTGCCATCAAATAATAAAAATGGCTTAATACATACATTATTTATATTCTTTTGTTTTAATATATTTACAGTATCTTCTATATAGGGTTTACTTTCTAAATTTGCAAAAAATATATTTTCATTTTTAAACATATTAAATAATTTTTTATATTTATAGTTACTTTTATCATCTGTACCGTGACATATATAAACTAAGTTTTCATTATATTGTTTTTTTATAAAATTACATATATAAGTAAAATCTTTATTACTATACAACAAAGGATTAGCAATTTTTATATTTTTAAAATATTTTTTATATTTATCTATATAAAATAAAGCATTGTTATATTCTATACCATCTATCGTAAATAATGGTAAACATAAAATTTCTTCATATTTTTCTATATATAAGTTATTTAAAATTTTATCTATATCATAACCATATTTTTTTATAAAAAATTTACTTGTAAAACAAGTATATATATCATATTCACAAAATTTCTCATTTATCTCTTTTTTAAGTTTATCTAACTGTTCATCTATATTTTTATTACCAAAACATATTAATAGTATTACTTTTTTCATATAATCTCCTATATAATATTTTAGATAAATATAATATCATTTTTCTTGCTTTTTTTCAATATTTTATACACTTTTTGTATATTTTACACATATTTATATTATTTATAATTAATATGTAGCTAAAAATTTAGTATATATTTTATAATTACAGAATAATTATTTTAAAGGTTACAAATCCTAAAAAATTTTTAAGTTACTGAAGGGAGAAATTAAAATGCAAACAGATTTAAGACAAAATAATATAGTAACACTTATTGGTAAAATAGTATCAGATTATACTTTTTCACATGAGATGTATGGTGAATGTTTTTATACTTTTAAAATAGAAACATCAAGATTAAGTGAAACAACAGATATTTTACCTATAACTATATCTGAAAGACTTATTGACAAAAATTTATTTAAAATAGGAGCTTTAATAGAAATAAATGGTCAAATTCGTTCATATAATAATATTGTAGATGGTAAAAATCACCTTGTTTTAACAGTTTTTGTTAAAGACATAAATTTTAATTTAGATTTAAATAAAAATCCAAACCAAGTATCATTAAATGGGTATGTATGCAAACCTCCTGTATATAGAAAAACGCCTTTTGGTAGAGAGATTGCTGATGTTTTATTAGCAGTAAATCGCTCTTATAATAAATCAGATTACATACCTTGTATTATATGGGGAAGAAACGCTAAATTTGCAAATAACCTTGAAGTTGGTAATAATATAAAAATTTCTGGACGTATGCAAAGCAGAAATTATCAAAAGAAACTTGATAATGGTGATATTTTAGAAAAAACAGCTTATGAAATAAGTGTATCTAAATTAGAAGTACTAGAAAATAATAAAGAATTAGAAAATTAAGTTAATATCATTTTAAAAGACTGTAGATTTTATCTACAGTCTTTTAAAATATTCTTGGGCCTATAACATCATTTTTATCCAAAGTGGTATTCCAAGGTATATCATATAATCCATTTTTCTTATTTTTAAGCTTTTTATAGTGTCTTAATCTAGAATTAGTAACCTCATCATCACCTTGCCAATATGAAACTCCTTGAAGATAGCTTTCCATCATATCATCCCAAGAAGTATAACTTTTTTGTAATATTTCACAAATATAAACACAATAAGCTATTGCTTCCTTATATTTTAAATATCCACATAAATATGCACCACCACATATATAAATAATTCTACATAAATCCCAAGCTAATATATCTTGGTCTTTTTCAATTCCAACACTTTTTAGTTCTTCTTCACTTAATTCTTTTACTTCTTCTGTAAAACTTTTATTATGCCCATCTTCAATAAGCCATTCTATCATTTCTATTGTTTCTTCTCTATTATGTATGCCCCAACCCATTTTTAATAAATATTTTGCAAATTTTTTAGGTAAAAAACTGTATTTATAACAATTTATATCTATACAAGTTTTAAAAGAATAAAAAATAGTTGTTGCATTTGTTGCAAGTATAAATTTCATTGTAGGTGTTAGTCTAGCTTTATATATTAATTTACTTATATATTTTAATATTATAAATATAATTACAACTATAATAATAATTTTCAAGTTTAATTTTCTCCTTACCTAAAAAATAAAAGGCTATAAAAATATAACCTTTTATTTTTTATATATTATTTTACTAATTTTTTAAGCTCATCAGCAACAAATTGAACATTTGCACCAATTATTATTTGGATAGCATTTTTACCTGGTTTTAATATACCAGAAACTTTTACAGATTTAATTTTTGCTTCATCTACTTTAGTAATATCTTTTACTTCAAGTCTTAATCTAGTTATACAGTTATCAACTGTTACAACATTATCTTTTCCACCAAGACCTTCTAGTATTATTTTTGCCATATCTTCAAACTTTTTACTACCACTAGACATATTAGCAGTAGCAGTAGAAACTGCTTCTAATTCGTCTTCTCTACCAGGAGTTTTAAAGTCAAACATTTTAATAGCAAATCTAAATACAAAGTAGTAAACAACACCAACTACTAAACCAACTGGTATAAGCATCCAAGGGTTAAGAGCTAAAGGTGTAAATGAACTAAAGAATAAATCTAAGAAACCTGCACTAAAGTTAAAACCAGCTCTAATTGGTAATAAAGCTAAAATAGCTAAAGATAAACCTGTTAAAATAGCGTGTATTAAATATAAGCCAGGAGCTAAAAACATAAATGCAAACTCGATAGCCTCTGTAACACCTGTAAAGAATGAACATATAGCAGCAGATAATAATAAACCTGCAACCATTTTTTTATTTTTGTCTTTAGCAGTGTGATACATAGCAAGACAACCAGCTGGTAAACCAAACATCATAACTGGGAAGAAACCTGTCATATAAATACCTGTTTCTCCAAGAGTACCAGTACCAGCCCAGAAGTTACCAAGGTCATTAACATTAGCAACATCAAACCAGAATACAGAGTTTAATGCGTGGTGTAAGCCAAGAGGTATTAATAAACGGTTAAAGAAACCATATAAACCAGCACCTAAAGCACCCAAGCTTACAATACCTTCACCTAGTTTTACTAAACCAGTATAAAGAACTGGCCAAATAAAGAATAAAATTCCACAACCAATAAGTGATACTATACCTGTAACAATAGCAACACTTCTTTTACCACTAAAGAATGCTAATGCATCTGGTAATTTAGTGTTTTTAAATTTATTATAGCAAGTTGCTCCAATGATACCACTTATAATACCTATAAATTGGTTACCAAGATTCATTTTTGTAAATGCAGCATTTACTTCACTTACATCTATACCTTTTAAAGAAGCAATAATATTTGGTTCTAAAACAGTTATAAATATAAGAAATGAAACAAGCCCTGCAAGAGCTGATGTACCTTCTTGGTCATCAGACATACCAACAGCAATACCTATTGCAAATAATATACCCATACTATTAATGATTGCTCCACCTGCTGTTACTAAAAACTTAGCAATAACAAATAGGGAACCTGGGTCACCACCAGCCATAACAGACTTGTCAAACATATAACCTAAGCCCATTAATATACCTGCTATGGGTAAACAGGCAACTGGTAACATTAATGATTTACCTAATCTTTGAAAATATTTCATCATAATGTACAACCTCCCCTAATTTTTTAATTTTTTATTTATGTATTTATTATACCCCTACTTTTTTTATTTGTCAACACATTATATATTTTTTACAACCTATAAAAATTTTTTATATGATATATAACCAAATTATACATAACTTAACTAATAAACACTTTTATATATATAAAAAAATAGCTGATAATAGCTTATAAAAGCTACTATCAGCTAATAACATAATTATTTTCTTAAGCCTAATTCTGCAATAAGTTCACGATATTTAACTATATCTTTATTTTTAATATAGTTTAAAAGACCTTTTCTTTGACCAACCATTTTTAAAAGACCGCGTCTAGAGTGGTGGTCTTTTTTATGAGTTCTTAAGTGGTCTGTTAAGTGATTGATTCTAGCTGTTAATAAAGCTACTTGTACTTCTGGAGAACCAGTATCTTCTGGGTTTCTACCAAATTTTGCAACGATTTCTTTTTTGTTAAATTCCATTTTTTATTCCTCCATTAATATAAATAAACTCCTAATGCTAAGAAAAAGGTTGGAGTATCCATTTTCTGAACACAGGTTAACAAATAGATAATATCATAAAAATATATTTTTTTCAAGTAATTTATTATAATTATTTTAAACTTATTTTATATGTATAATATTTATTAATTAATGTATCTAATTTAGTGCTAGTTTTTAATATATTTTCTTTATTATCATTATTTGCTATTTGATTATTTAATTTATTTCTAATTTTTTCTATCTTTTGAATTATATCATTTATTATTTTATCTCATTCCCTTCTAACAAAATATCCATATCACTAACATTTTTACATTTTTTTAAATTTATAATAAGGTAAATAATAAATGCTACTACAAGTATAGCAGATAAAATCTGAGAAACTCTTATATTGGTAGATGCTATCATAAGAGAGTCTGTTCTCATACCTTCTATCCAAAATCTGCCTAAACCATAGCCTATAAAATATATAGCCATTAAGTGTCCATCAAACTTTTTACGTTTTCTAAACATAAATATAACTATTAAAACCCCTATGTTCCACAAAGATTCATATAAAAATGTTGGATGCACTTGTATATACTCTACCCCATTTACATTTATCACTTTATCTAATACATCTTCAGGTATATTAGATGCTTGGTCTTTTATATATCTCATAGCAAATAAAGAATCTGTATATCCTCCAAAAGCTTCTCTATTTACAAAGTTTCCCCATCTACCTATTATTTGACCTATTAATAATGCAAAAGAAAAAGTATCTGCCACCTTAAAAAAGTTTTTATTTTTAATCTTACATATTATTATAGCAGATAAAACAGCACCTATTATAGCACCATATATAGCAATACCACCATTTCTTATAGAAAATATTTCATCTAAATGGTCTTTATAGTAACTCCAAGAAAATATAACATAATAAAGCCTTGCAAATAATATACTAATAATTGCTGATATTATAACTGTATCTATATAAAAATCAGACTCTTGGCCTGTTCTTTTAGCTTCTTTTATAGTTACCATAAGCCCTAAAAGCATACCACAAGCTATAATTATGCCATACCAGTATACATCTATCCCAAATATAGTAAATGCTACCTTGTCTAAATGATTTATTTTTATTCCTAAGTTTACAAACCATATTTCTGGTGTCAAAATAATACCCCCTAATTTTTTATTTTAGTTTATAACGCTTAAATATGCATCATTATCAAAGTATTCTAAAGATTTTTCAACATCTTCTATTGTTATATTTTGTAAAGAATTATAATAATCTTTTATACTAAAACCATTAGAAAAATAATCTGCCTCTATTGAAACTATATTATCTATAACATTAAATTTTCTTTCAAAATTACCTATATGTTTATTTTTTACTCTTTCAAAATCTTTATTTTTAAAATTTTTATTTTTAAATAAATCTATTTCTTCATTTATATATTTTATAATTTCTTTTGGCTCTTTAGATATACCAGAAAATATATATGATGCGTTTTCATTAAAATTATTAAAGTCAAAACCAAAGGTATCATCTATAATACCTTTATTGTATAACTTTTCATAAAATAATGAACTTTTACCAAAAATAATATCTAAAACTATTTTATTACATATTATTTTATCAAATATTGTAACATTTTTTTGTAGATTTTTAAAGCCTATATTAAAAATTTTTTGATTAATTGCCATTTTCTTTTCTACATATTTTGACTTATTTTTATTATTTTCTTCATATTCTTGTATATTAGCTGTTTTTTTATCATTTATAGCTAAGTTTTTTAATATAGTATCTTCTATTTTTGTTTTATCATCTATATCACCACAACAAATAATTATACAATTATCTTTTGTATAAAAATTTTTATAACATTGATATAGCATATCTTCATTTATATTTTTTATGTCTTCAACACTACCTGCTATATCATTTGTTATAGGATTGTTTTTGTCATACATTATACACATAAGGTTAAAAAATACCCTCCAATAAGGGTCATCATCATACATTTTTATTTCTTGTTCTATTATTCCTTTTTCTTTTTCCACATTTTCTTTAGTGAAATGTGGGTTACTAACAAGTTTTAACAATTCATTAAAATTTTCATAAAAGTTATCCACACAATTAAAGTAATATGCTGTTGATAAAAAATTTGTATAAGCATTTACATTTGCTCCAAGGTTATTAAATTTATCAAAAATATTATAATCTTTTTTTTCAAACATTTTATGTTCTAAAAAATGTGCTACACCAGCTGGTAAATTAATGTTTTCTTTATCTACTATTATATTGTTGTGCATAGAACCATATTTAAAACAAATCATAGCCTGTTTTTGGATAAAGTTTTTTTTAGGTATAAAAGCCAGTGTTGTCCCATTTATATTTTCATATATAATATTGTCTATCAATTTTCATCACCTTTCATAAAATAACAAGTATCTAAATATATATTTTCTAAAGATTTTTTTATATCTTCTTTTGTTACATCATTTATTTTTTCAATTATTTCACATATAGGCATTTCTATACTAGCTAAATAATTAGTATAATAATAATCTATTGTAGCTGTGTTATAATCAACAATTTGTCTATATTTTTTACATAAATTATTTTTAGCAATTTTTATATGTTCATCACTAAAATTTCCTTTTATAATATTATCTACATTATCACCTATATGCTTTATTGTTTTTTCATATTGTTTAACATCTACACCACTTTCTATAAATATTATCCCCTTAAAAATATATACAAAAGAATTTATATAATAGCAAAGGCTTTCTTTTTCTCTTACATTATTAAAAAGCATAGAACCAGAACCACCACCTAATATTTCATTTGCAACCAAAAGCGGTATAAAATACTGATTGTTAGCTGGTATATTAGTTCTATATGCCATACATAGCTTACCTTGAGTTATATTACATTTTTCTATCACTGTATTTTCTCTAACTTTATCTTTATATACAAATTCTGTTTTTAAAGGTTTATAGCATCTTTCTTCTATATTAAAATGTTTTTTTACAACATTTTCTATTGTATCTCTTTTTACATTACCTATAACAAATATATCTATTTCTGATGTTTTTAAAATATTTTTATAATGATTATAAAGTTTTTTATTATCAATGTTATTTTCTAAATCTTCTATATATCCATCTGCTAAAATACCAAATTTTTCATTTTTACACATAGTTTCTATACATCTGTCTTTAGCTAGTTCTTTTTTGTCATTTTGTCTTGAATATATAGTATCTTTTGTTAATTGTTTAGCTTTTTCAAAATATTCTTCCTTAAAACCATTATCTTCTGTTAAAGGGTTTAATATTATTTCTTTTAAAAATAATATTATTTCTTCTAAATTTACTTTATCTTCTGCAAACTCTATTAAAAATTCTATTATCTGATTATCTCCCTTTTTTAATATATCGCTATGAATATAAGCACCATACATTTCTTCTGTTTTAATACTTATATCTTTTATAGTTTTATATTTTTCACAACCCATAGTTAATATTTTAGATAACATAGCATTATATGTTACATATTCTCTATCTAGGCTTTGTCTTAAAAGAAAGGCAATACATATAGTTTTAAATTTATTAGTGTCTATAACTTTTATATTTATTCCATTATCTTTCATTTTAATCTCCTACATATATTTACGCATATTTTTTAAAGCACTTTTTTCTAGCCTACTAACTTGAGCTTGACTTATATTTATTTCTTCTGCTACCTCCATTTGAGTTTTGCCTTCAAAAAATCTAAGTTTTATAATATATTTTTCTCGTTCATTAAGTTTTTTCATAGCTTCATTAAGACTAATATTTTCTACCCATTGGTTATCATTATTTTTTTCATCTTTAACTTGGTCCATAACAAAAATAGAATCGCTACCATCATTATATACTGGCTCAAATAAAGATATAGGCTCTTGTATAGCATCTAATGCTAATATAATATCTTCTTTATCCATATTAAGTTCTTTAGCTATTTCTTCTATTGTTGGTTCTTTACAATTTTTATTAATAAGCATTTCTTTTGTTTGTAGTGCCTTATAAGCAGTATCTCTTAAAGACCTACTAACTCTTATAGAATTATAATCTCTTAAATATCTTCTAACTTCCCCTATAATCATAGGTACTGCATATGTGCTAAGTTTAACACCTTGGTTTACATCAAAATTATTAATAGCTTTTATAAGACCTATAACCCCAACTTGAAATATATCATCTATGTTTTCGCCACGGTTTGCAAATTTTTTTATAACACTTAAAACAAGCCTTAAATTACTATATATAAATTCTTCTTTTGCTTTTTCATCTCCTGCTTGAACACGCTTAAAAAGTTCTTCTTTTTCTTCATTTTTTAATATTGGCAACTTACTAGTATTAATGCCGCATATCTCAACTTTATATCCTGACATAAAAAATACCTCCGAAAAATTCCTTATATAAAGATATTTTCCAAAGGTATTAAATTTATACATTATTTAATTTCTAATTATTTACAATAAAAATTATTATTGCATATCAGATGAACTTCCAAAACCTACCCCACTTAAATAAGGTTTGTCAAAATTATATAAAGCAACAGAATAATTTATTTTATTTTGTTCTATTTGTTTTTCTATGTTTAATATACCAAGCTCTGCTTGTTCAACTTGATTTAATGTTGCATTTCCACTAACATAATTTGCAACAACTGCATTATAATTATCAATAGCCTTGTTAAGCTCTAATTTTAAGCTTTTATCTGTATCTCTCATTTTTAATAAATTATCATAGCTACTTCTTATTTTATTTTCCATATCAACTTTAGCATCTTCTAGCTTTCTTTGAGCAACTTTTATATCATTGTCGGCTTTTATTTTATCTTCTTCAGATGATGTATGGCTATAATGCTCTCTTAAATCTTCTGCTCTTTTTAAATTCTTTTTAAGAAGCTGTATAGATATATCGCCCTCTTTACTTCTTGTTATATAAGAATCTACATCTATTTCATCTATTGCATTAAAGCTGTCTACTAATAATGTATCTACATTTACATCATTATCTTCACCTAATATGTTATTTAATGTTTTTTGTTGTGTATTTAAAGAATTTTTTAATGCTTCTAAATTAAGTTTATTAGTTTTTTGTGCATCTTTAGCTTGTTGTAACTCATTTTCAGAAACCATACCATATTTATATTTTAGCTCTAAAGCTTCTATGTTTTTTTGGTTAGTTTCTATTGTTCTTTCTAAAACAGCAATATTAAGTTTTGTTGTTTTTATATTAGCAACAGAGCTAATAACACTAAGCTCTATTGTATCTTCTATAATTTTTTGATTAATATCTTTATCTTGCACTTGTGCATCTAAGCTATTAATATTTCTTAAAATAGGCTCTATCATAGGGTCATAATAGTTTTGTCCTACAATTTGGTCATTTAAATTTAATGATACTTTTTTAGTATATTCTATTGCATCATTAAGATTTTTTATATTAGAATTTTTACTTTGAGCCATTTTAACAGCTTCTTCTTGAGACAATGTTTTTCCATTTTGTTCTAAATATATATCATTTAAAAATATATATTCACTACCAGTATAAATAGTTATTTTTTGTTTTTCGCTATCCCATTTAACATTCATACCAAAAGCTTCACATACTGCTCTTAAAGGAACATAAGTTGTACCATCTATTATCTCAGGTGAAACAGGCATATCTATATATTTATCATTTAATGTTACCTTGTTACTATTTAAGTTTATAACTAATACTTTATCACCTTTTTTAGCTGTTATAGTTTTTTTTACGTCGTTCCAATCTACATCTGCATCTAACATTTCAAATAAATCTCTAAAAGCTACTAATGTGTAACCATCTTTATTTATAACATTAGATTTAACTGGTTGTAACATATTATCAATATTTATAGTTACATTTTGCTTTTCATAACCATAAACATTGTTTACTAAAAACATAGTAGATAAAGCCGTACAAATAACAAATTTCTTTATGTTTTTCTTCATTTTTAATTTACCTCCAATATTATTAATATTATATACGATTTATAATATTAATTGTTTATTTTTTTACTAAAATAATATCTTTTATATTTTTTATATTATTGGTTACAATAGCTGTTTTGGTAATAATACATATCATATCTTTACCATTAAAACCTACAAACTCACCTTCATATATTTTTTTATGTAAGGTAGTTACTTTTATAAGCATACCTCTTTTATATATATTACCTTTAAACATTATTACCTCTTTAGGAAACATTAAATAAAAATCTTTAATCATAGTATTAAAAACTTGTATAGGATATTCACATTCTCTTGATAGTTTTCTAAAGAATAAAAAAGCTTTTAAAAAAATAAATATAACAAAAGATATTATTATACAAAAAATAATCTCTCCAAAAGTTAAAAATTCAATATTTTTCATAATAACACCAACTTTCATAATATGTTAGTTAATATATAAATTATAACATAAAAATTGTAATTTATAAATAAAATTTTAATTTATATTTTGTTTATTTATAGCTAAATTAATAAAATATATAAATATATATTTACAAAATAAAATTAATATTATATAATGTGTTTGAAAAATATGAAACCAATTCCACAAGGAGGAGTGAATCAAATGAATTATAATAATACTGCTAAAGAAATTTTTGAAAAACTTGGTGGTAAAGAAAACTTAGTATCTGCTGCACATTGTGCTACTAGGCTTAGGCTTGTTGTTGCAGATAACGAAAAAATTGACAAAGCATCTATTGAAAATATAGAAGGTGTTAAAGGTGCTTTTTTAGCGTCTGGTCAATTACAAATTATTTTAGGTACTGGCATTGTAAATAAAGTTTATGATGAATTTATCAAAATTGCTGGCATAGAAGAAACATCAAAAGAAGAAATAAAAAATATATCTATGCAAAAACAAAATATCTTTAAAAGAGGTATAAAAACTATTGGAGATATTTTTGTACCTATAATACCAGCTATTGTTGCTAGCGGTTTTTTAATGGGCTTGCTCGAAGCTCTAAACTTTATGGTAAATAACAACTTTTTAAATATAGATACATCTGGTTCTATATATGTTTTTGCTAAATTATTTAGTAATACAGCTTATGTATTTTTGCCAATATTAATAGCTTTTAGTGCTGGTAAAGTTTTTGGAGCTAATCAATATTTAGCTGCAGTTATTGGTATGATAATGATACACCCAGAGTTGCAAAATGCTTGGACTGTTGCATCTGAGGGTGTTTTAACAACTCAATCTGTATTTTTTGGTCTTTATGAAATAGATATGATAGGTTACCAAGGTCACGTTATACCTGTTATTATCTCAGTTTGGATTTTAAGCGTAATAGAAAAAAAATTACACAAGGTTGTACCAGCTATGTTAGACCTATTTGTTACACCTCTTGTTAGTGTGTTTATAACTGGTTATATTACATTAGCAGCTGTTGGTCCTGTTTTTGTTTTAATTGAAAATAGCATTATTGATGGTATACAGTTTCTTCTTACTCTACCTTTTGGTATAGGTAGCTTTTTAATGGGTGGTGCTTATGCTACTACTGTTGTTTCTGGTATACATCATATGTACACAGTTATAGATTTAGGACAAATTGATAAATTTGGCTATACTTATTGGTTACCTCTTGCATCTGCAGCAAATGTTGCTCAAGGTGGTGCTGCTCTTGCTGTTGCTTTAAAAACTAAAAATAAAAAATTAAAATCTATGGCTTTACCTTCTGCTCTTAGCTCTTTTATGGGTATTACAGAGCCAGCTATATTTGGTGTTAACCTTAGATATGTAAGACCATTTGTTGCAGCTTCTATAGGTGCTGCTTGTGGAGCTTTATATGCATCTGTTGTAGGGCTTGGTGCTACTGGTACTGGCGTAACAGGTATATTTGGTATATTATTACATCTTCATAGCCCATTAAATTATATTATTGCTATGTTTATAGCTATTGCAGTATCTTTTGTTTTAACTTGGATATTTGGAATAAAAGAAGATTAGTTTTATAGAAAGGAGCATCTTATGAATTCCTTAACAAAACATTTAGAAAAATCTATTAAATTAGCTGAAAAAAATAATCTCCATAATGATTTATGGAGATTAAGCTTTCATTTAATGCCACCTGTTGGTTGGTTAAATGACCCTAATGGCCTTTGCTATTTTAAAGGAGAATATCATATATTTTTTCAATATTCACCTTTAAATGCTAATGGCGAGCTAAAATTTTGGGGGCATTATAAAAGTAAAGATTTAATAAACTGGCAATATCTAGGTGTACCTCTTTTACCAGACCAACCTTTCGACTGTCACGGGGCTTATTCTGGTTCTGCATTAATAGAAGATGATAAAATGTATCTTTATTATACAGGTAATGTAAAATATACTGGGGAAAACTATGATTATATAAATAACGGTAGAGGTTCAAACACTATTTTAGCCACTTGTGATGGTAATGTTATTACAAGTAAAAAATGCTTACTTACTAATGATGATTACCCTAAAAATTTAACTTGCCACGTTAGAGACCCTAAAGTTTGGAAAGAAGATAACCAATACTATATGGTTTTAGGTGCAAGAACAAAAGATGATAAAGGTGTTGTTTTACTTTACAATTCTTTAGATAAAATAAACTGGACATTAAAAAATATAATAGAAAGTAAAAATACTTTTGGCTATATGTGGGAATGCCCAGATTTATTTAAACTAGATAATGAAACTATACTTATGATTTCACCTCAAGGTGTTGAAAAACAAGGTTATAAATATGAAAATATATATCAATCTGGTTATTACATTTTAGATGGAGATTATAAAACATCTAATTATACTTTAAATGAATTTACAGAGATAGATAGAGGTTTTGATTTTTATGCACCTCAAACATTTTTAGATAACAATAATAGAAGAATTTTAGCTGGTTGGTTGGGTCTTCCTGATATAGAGCCTTTTTATACAAATAAAACTATAGAAAATGGTTGGCAACACGCTTTAACTATACCTAGGGTTTTAAATATCGTAGATAAAAAAATATATCAACAACCTATTGAAGAGCTAAAAAACTTAAGAAAAGATAAGTTAAATATTAAAAATAATGAAGAGTATAATTTAGATTGTTGTTTTGAGCTTTTAATAGAAGATATTTCAAATAATATAACAATAACTTTAGCAGATAATGCTATTATACAATATGAAAATAATTTATTTACACTAAAATTTAATAATAAGGATTTAGGCTGTGGTAGAACAAGTAGAAGCGTAGAGCTTAACCATTGTAATAAAATTCAACTGTTTGTAGATTATTCTTCAATAGAAATTTTTATAAATGATGGTGAAGAAGTTTTTTCTACAAGATTTTATCCAACAGAAAAAAATATAAATATAAAAATAAATAATAGCACATCTAAAAATAGTTTATGGCCTTTAGATAGCTTTTCTATAATATAAAATGTTGACATAAATCTGTTTAGCTGATAACATTAACATATTAATAATATGTATTAATGAGGTTTTTAATGAATAAAGTTACTATACAAGATATAGCAGATATGTGCCAAGTATCCAAAAGTAGTGTTTCTAGATATCTAAATGGTGGATATGTAAGCAAAGAAAATAAAGAAAAAATTAAAAATGCAATAGAAAAAACTGGCTTTCAAAGTAATTTTTTTGCTAAAAGATTAAAAACTAAAAATAGTAATCTTATAGGTGTTATTATTCCAAGAATAGATTCTATAACCGTTAGTAAAGTCTTAAATGGTATAAATAATATTTGTGAAAAAAATAATTATACTATTTTAATGCAATCTTCAAACCTTGATTTAAAAAAAGAAGTTGATTGTATAAACTCTTTATATAATCAAGGTGTAGATGGCATTATAGTTTATACATTAGGCATAACTAATGAACATATAAAATTATGTAATAATATCAAAATACCTATTATGTTTTTAAACCAAAAAAATGAAAATGTAAATTATATTTGCATTGATGACTATAAAGCTGGTTATATTATGGCAGAGCATTTTTATAAACATAACCATAAAAATATAGTTTTTCTAGGTGTTAGCGAACAAGATAAATCTGTTGGTATAGAACGTAAACAAGGTTTTTATGACTTTTATAAAAATAATGTATCTAATTATAAAATTGATTTTGTAGAAACAGATTTTTCTTTTAAAAGTGCATATAACAAAGGTCAAGCCGTTCTTAATCTTAATCCCACTGCTGTTGTATGTGCAACAGATAATATTTGTTTAGGTATTATGCTCTATTTTAATGAAAAAGGTATAAAAATCCCTAATGAAATATCTGTTGCAGGCTTTGGTGGGTATGAGGTAAGCTCTGTTATGAAACCTTCTATTACAACAATAAGGTTTGATTATGAGCTTTTAGGTAAAATATCTGCTAAAAATATTTTAAATTTAATAAAAAATAATAATGAAAAAGAAGATGTAAATATACCTTTAAAACTTATTTTAGGAGAATCTATAAAAGATATAGGAGGCAATTATGAATAAAGTTTATTGTATAGGTGAAATTTTAATAGATATGGTTTCTACAAATAGAGTTGGGCTAAAAAATGCTATATCTTTTGAAAAAAAAGCTGGTGGAGCTCCTGCAAATGTTGCTTGTGCAATTGCTAAAATGGGGGAAGATGCTGAGTTTATGGGGCAAATAGGTGAAGATTTTTTTGGAGAATATTTATCTGAAATATTAGAAAAATATAATATAAAAACAAACCTTTGTTATAAAAAAGGTAACACAACTTTAGCCTTTGTTGCATTAGATAAAGATGGTGAAAGAGATTTTTCTTTTATGAGGGGTTGTGATAAAGATTATGACTATAAAAAAGTAGATTTTTCTTGTATAGATAATAAAGATATTTTACATTTTGGTAGTGCAACTGGTTTATTAGATGGAAATTTAAAAGAAAGCTATTTAAAACTTTTTGAATATGCAAAAGAAAAAAATATATTTATATCTTTCGACCCTAATTATAGAGAAAACCTTATAAAAGAAGATATGATTGATAAATTTATAGAAGACTGTAGATTTTTTATAAAAAATAGCGATTTTATAAAAATGAGTGATGAAGAAATAAAGCTTATAGCTAAAAAAGATGATTTAAAAGATTGTATAAATTATATACATTCTTTAGGTGGCAAAATTATTGCTATAACACTAGGTAAAGATGGTACTTTACTTTCTTTTAATAATAATATAGAAACTATACCTAGTATAAAAATAAATCAAGTAGATTCTACTGGTGCTGGAGATGCTTTTGTAGGTACTATGCTTGCATTAATATTAGATATTATTAACAAAGATAAATACCCTACTTTTGAAGAATTAAAAGATATATGTTTATTTGCTAATAAAGTTGGTGCCATAACTTGTACTAACTATGGTGCTATGGATTCTATACCTACAAAAGAAGAAGTTAATTTATTATAATTAATTTTCAATTTTTCAATACTTTGTATTTAAAAAAGTATACTTTAATTATAATAAAGTAGGCTGAAGATATAATCTTCAGCCTTTTTTGTTATCTATATAAAAGGAGGATAAATAACAAAAATTACTTTATTATTAAATTGCTTATTTAGATATAAATAATTGTGTCCAATAATTTGACGTATGACCAACGCCAATATGAGTAAATGACTTACTAAGGATATTTCTTCTATGTCCTTCAGAGTTCATCCAAGCATTAACAACGGCTTGTGCAGTTTTTTGACCTTTAGCAATATTTTCTCCAGCAGTTTTATATGTAATGTTAAATTGTTTTAACATATCAAAAGGTGAACCATATGTAGGTGAAGTATGAGAAAAATAACCTTTCTTTTTCATATCTTCAGATTTTAATCTTGCCACCTTAGATAATTCTGTATCAATTTTAAGAGGTGCTAAACCTGCTTTTTGTCTTTCAATGTTAACAAGTCTAACTACTTCTTGTTCTATACTAGATACAGAGCTATTTGAGTTGTTTTCATTTTCTGTTGGGTTATTAGGTTTGCTAGGTTTTTCTTGTGAGGGTTTGTTAGATTCATTGTTTATGTTGTTTTCTGTATTATTATCTGCGTTATTGTTATCATCATTATTGTCGTTTGGTCTGTTTTGATTATTATTTTGGCTATTGTTTTGATTATAATCTTTTATCGGTTTGCCATTAATGGTTAAAAAGTTTAAAATTGAGTTATTTGGATTATAGCTTGCTCCAAATACACTTGCTGTTGAAAATAAAGTTAAAGCAAAAGTTGTTACAAAAAATTTTTTCATAATAATTATTCCTTTCAAAATATAATTTATGTTATTATATCATTTGCTATATCCTATTTGCTTTATCCATTATTTTTTTATTTTATATGTAGTATTTATTATCTTATATGTTTATCAATAGTTTATGTATAATATTTGTTGTTTTCTTTATCTGTATTTATAATACTATATTGTAATCTATTTGTAAATGATTAATTATTGGCAATTTTGTTATATTTTAAATTAGTTTATATTTATTTACATTAATATTAAATCTTTGCTTTACTCTTATTATATTTATTTTATTTGATACTTTTTCTTAAATATATTTTCAATTATTCTAGCAAAAAATATAACTTTTATATACCAATATTCAATCATAGCTTAATTATAGTATAAAAAAGCATTTACTTAAAAAGTAAACGCTTTTTTATATATTAATTATTTCTTAATTTAAAATCAGATACAGAAGAATAAAATACCTCTGCTTGACTAGCAAGTTCTTGAGATGCTGCGGCAGATTGCTCACTTGTAGCTGTGTTATTTTGTGTAACAGTAGCAATTTGAGCTATACCAGTTGTAACTTCTTCTATTGATTTTTCTTGTTCTTTAGAAGATACTGTAGATGCATTTACAAGGTTAGATATTTCTTCTATTTGCTTAACAATACTAATTAATGACTCTGCAGTATTATTAGCAATTTTAGAGCCTTCGGCAACCTTTTCAACAGAGCTTTCTATAAGCTCAGTTGTTTCTCTAGCAGCTTGTTGGCTTCTAGCAGCAAGGTTTCTAACTTCTTCAGCAACTACTGCAAAACCTTTACCATGTTCACCAGCACGAGCAGCTTCAACAGCAGCATTAAGTGCAAGTATATTAGTTTGGAATGCTATATCATCTATTACTTTAATAATATTAGATATACTATTAGAAGCATTATTTATTTCTTCCATAGCTATAAGCATACTATCCATTTGATTACTTCCATCATTAGCACTGTCTTTAGCTTGTAAAGCAAGCTTGTTAGCTTCTTCAGAATTTTTTGCATTATCACTAGCTTGTTTAGATATAATTTTTATAGTAGAATTAAGCTCTTCTACTGCTTCTGCTTGTTTAGTAGCCCCTTCTGCTAAAGATATGCTAGATTCTGATATTTGCTTAGAACCAGCAGATACTTGCTCTGCAGAAGATATAATATCCATTGTAAGCTCATTAAGGTTATTAATAATTAAGTTTACAGAAGTTCTTATTTGCTCAAAATCTCCAAGATAATCTCTATCAATAGAAAGATCAAAGTTTTTATTAGCCATTTCATTTAAAATATATGAAATTTCTGATATATAAGAACCAATAGTTTCTGCTGTATAGTTTACAGTTTGTTTTATATTATTAAATTCACCTTTATATTCATTAGTTATCCTATGTGCAAAATTACCAATAGAAAACTGATTAAGAGCATTTTGAGTCTCTTTAATAGGAAGAATAACATTTTCTACAAGTTGATTTAAACCATCTGTTGTATCTTTCCATTGTCCAATATAATTTGAAGTATCTAATCTAAATTCTAAATTACCTTCACTAGCAGCATTTATGAGTTTATATATGTCGTTAGATACCCCTTTTAATGCGCTTTGAACAGCTAATACTTCTTCTTTTATTATAGCTTTATCACCTGGAAAATCTTTAACATAAGATTCAAAGTTACCTTCACTAAATTCTTTGATTTTTTCAATTACATATAAAGAATCTAATATTAAATTATTAGCAGCATTATTAATAGCTACTACAGCTTCTTTAAAAGCACCCTCATATCTATTTTCATCTATTCGATAATTAATATTACCGTTATCAAGTTCGCTAGAAAGCTTATTAATATCTAATAATATACCTCTAAATGTATCTGACATATTTGATATAGCATTAGATAAATCACCTATTTCATCTGTAATATTTGTTCTACATTCAACATCTAAATTACCTTTAGATACTTCTAATGCAATATCTCTAAGGTTTTCTATTGGTTTTCTAATAATGCGAGAAAGTGTTGTTCCAAATACAGAGCCAAAAACAACTATAATTATAAACATTACTATTAACCCTAATTGTCTATTTATAATATTGTTTTTAACTAGGTTCATATCTGTTAATAATAAATCAAAAGCTTGCTCTGGTGCTGCATAAGCATCTGCAAAAAATGTTTTACCAAGCTCTATCATTTGAGAAAATAAATCATCAATAGCAGCTTTATCATTGTTTTGTATAGCTAAAGAAAAGTCAACGTATAAAGAATAGTATTCATCTAAAGAAGTTAAAACACTTTCTATAAGAGCAATATTTTCTGTTCTATCTTGTCCTTTATCTTGTAAAGCTTTAACATCTTCTAAATAATGCTCAGCTGCTTGTTTAGAAGCAGTATATAAATTTTCTACATCTTGTTTTTCTTGTTCAGTTATCTGTTCTTTATTACCAATAGCTGTTACAATACGTCTCATATCTGATATATTTTTTGTTAAGTCCATACCATCTTTAACAATAGTATTATTAGCTTCAATAGCACTATAATATGAGTTATTAGCATAAGATAAAGCGAATATACCGCTAAGTCCTAATACTAATACTAACAATAATATTGTGCCAAAAGTTATTACAAATTTCATGTAAAGTTTTAGATTTTTAATTGTTTTCATATATTATCCCCTTATAATAAATTTTTAAATCAACCATTAAAATATAGATATAGTTATATCTTATACATATAAAATAAACAATATCTACACTTTACTAGTATATATTTTATAATATTATTATATAACAAAAAAACAATTTTTTCAACTATTTTTTATAATTATATAATTATAAAAAATATAAAAAGCCTCCCAAAAGGGAGGCTTAAAAATTAATCAAAAGATTAAATTATTTTTTAGCAGTAGTAGTTTCTGTTGTAGAATCTTTAGAAGCAGTAGTGCTTTCTGTTGTAGATTCTGTTGTAGAAGAGCTACTTGTAGCTGTAGTTGAAGTTGAAGCAGTAGTTGTAGTGTTTGCATTTCTTGCATTGTTTTCATTGTAGATAGCAGTTCTAGTATCTGCATCCCAAGATACATTTACACCTAAAGCTTGACCTAAAGCTCTGAAAGGAACAAACATTCTACCGTCTTTAATTTCAGCTTTAACACCATATTCCATAGGAATTCTAGTACCGTCTACTGTCATAATGTTGCTACCAGCTTGGAATTGAATAATTTTTTGGCCAGTACCTGCACCGTAGTAGATTGTAGTAGTTTTAGTGTTAGCATCCCAAGCGATTTTGTTAGAAGCGTCTGGGTTAGCAACGTTAGCAGTGTCTACACCTAAAGCTACAGAAACAAATCTTAAAGGAACCATTGTGCTGTTGCTAGAAGCTTGGATATAAGGAGCTACGTCCATATCAACTGCTTGGTCACCAACAAGAACAGTTTTTTCACCTACTGTTACTTTAACTGTTTGGTCAAAAGTACCAGTTTCTGTAATAACTTTTACGTACTCTTTGAAGTCGTAAGTGCTTGTGTTATTTTGGTTAACTAAGTTTTCATCTTTAGCTGTTACATTAAATGATTTGTCATCATTAATATCAGATTTGTAGTTGTTGATAACAGCTTCGCCACCTAATTTTAAGTCGTATGCACCAAATGGTACAGAACGAGTAGTACCTACTTTAACATTTTTGATTGTTATTGTAGATGGGTTTTTGTAAGATGCTTTGTTAATTTTGAAGCTAATAGCACCTTTTGTAGTTTCATTACCTGATTTGTAATCGCCTACTTTAAAGTCTTTTTCTTTAACTTCTAATTCGCCACCGCTTATTTCGAATTTAGCTTCAGAGAAACCTAATTCTTGAGTACCGTAAGGAGCAGAAAGGCTTAATACAGCTGTTTTGTTTTCTAAGAACATACCAGGTCTAGTTTCTGTGATAACGATATCAGCAGTGTTGTAGTCTTGGTAACCTAAGTTAGCGCTAGTAGTTTGAGATTTAATCTCGAAAGGAATAACTGCTTTAGCAATAACTGTTTCTGTAACGTCAGATTGACCGCCACCAGTTACACCAAGTTTAATATCTCCACTAAAACCTGGGTCTACAGATAAGTTAAGTTTCATTACAAAGTTAGCTAAGATATTAGTATTAGCTGTATCATCTTTAACTGTGTAGCTATCTCTTTTTAATCTTAAAGTTTTACCATTGTTGATAATTTCAAAATCACCTTGTACTGGGGAATCTTTAAAGTTATTTTGTTTTTCAATTTCCATACCTGCAATTTTAACACCTTCTGGTACAGTGAAATCTAAAGCTCTAGATTCTACTAAAGTGTTAGGTACAGATTCTGAGAATTTAACTTCTACAGTAGTATTGTCAGATTCTGACATACTTACATCATTTTTAGTATAATGTCTACCAGAGATAATTTCTTTAGGATCTTTTAAAGTTTCAAGTTTGAAACCTAATTTTTCTCTTTTAGCAACTGTTTTAGTGTTGCTAGTGATACCATCACCAGATACAGAAAGTTCTATATCACCAAAGTTTTTATCATTGTTAGCTTCTACAACTAAACCTTCTATTCTAAGACCAATTGGAGAAGTACGTCCAGTATCTAAACCAGTTACTTTAAATCTAATAACTGAGTCATTAGCTGAGAAAAAGCTTTTTTGACCATCTACTGGAGTAGCCTTTAAATCTTCACCAGTTTTATCATTTTTAACTACTAAGTTAGTACCATTATTGCTAGTTGTTTTAAATCTAAAACCACCATTTACTCTTAAAGTAACATTAGCTACACCGTCTTTATTACCAATTGTATTTCTTACATTTTCTTGGATAATAACTGGAGCTAATTTACCATAATCTTCAAAAGATTTAACATTGTTTTTATCATATACTAAGCTAGTGTCACCTTCTTGAACAGAAGTAGTGATTGTGTATTCACCACCAACTACTTTATCATTATAAGCAGAAGTGATTTTAG
>CALWSN010000113.1 GCA_944384215.1 uncultured Clostridia bacterium
TATTATCTGTTTTTATTAATTTTTCATATTCTTTTATAGTTTCTTTTAACTGTAACCATTTTTCAGATTTTATTAAATAATCTATATAATTTCTACACCTTATTAATGATTTATCATTTTCACTTAAAATTATTTCCCATTTATTACTATTCTTACCTAGTTTAGAAATTAAAGCATCAAATACTATTTTACTAGGTTCTCTTTCTCCAGATTCAAATCTTGATAAAGTTGATAATGAACAAATTCCTCTACTTAATTCTTTTTGATTAATACCTTGTATTTTTCTTAAATTTCTTAATAATATTCCCAATGATTTTGACATTTTTTTCTCCTTAATATAATAAATAATATATTTTTTATTATATCAAAAGTATTATATTAAGTACATAATAGTTTATAAATATTTTGAGATATTTTTTAAATTATCTGTGTCTTGTAAAAAAGTTATTTATAGTAAAATCTTTTTTTACATATAGCTTTATCTATTTTTTTACTAAATAATTTTCTTGTATAAAATCTTCCGTATATATTATAATTATTTGTGTTATATTTTTATCTTATTTTTTTATTATCTTTATTTTTCCTTTTTATTTCTATCAAAACTATCAATTGAACTAGTTCTTTGATAAATATCTATAAATTTATATTGTTTACTATATATAAAATAATATTGAATAGACTTGTTAAATCCTATTTCTTATTAAGTAACCTCTTAAGCTATAATTTAGTATTCTTATCACTCATAAATAGTGTAATGTATTAATTTAATGTGATAGTAAACTAATTTTTTATATATTCTTTTATTTTTTAATATATTACTTATATTTTAGCATAGGATAGTTTTTTCTATAAAAAAATTTTTTACCACCAGAATAATTAGTAATTTGTATAATGCATTTTTGAAAATAATAACAATTTTTGGAATTGTAGTATTAAAAAAATAAGACTTAATTAAACCCTTTGATTTCAAATTAAGTCTTATATGATTTAATTATTAGTTTCTGTTTTTTCTTTTACAAAACTGCCTCCCTTGATAGTCCATATAATAATTATCTTTATGTATTAATTCTCCCACTGGTACTATCTCATATCCTTTACTTTTAAGACCTTTTAATATTGTATCTAATGCATCTGGTGTATACTCTGCATCGTTATGAAATAATATTATCGAACCATTTCCTAAGTGTTTATGATTTAAAACTTGATTAACCTCATGTTCTACACCCAATTCTTTCCAATCTAAACTATCACTATTAGATATAAAAATAGAAAAATAAAAAGGAGGCTTATTGCCCCCTATATTCTAAACATTTAACTTTTCTTTTAAAGCAACTTGTAAAACTTGTGAAAAATTTATACCCGCTTTTTCAGCTTCTACATTAAGCCAGTAAGGTATAGTTAAAGTCTTTTTAACAGCTTTATTATTTTTAGCTTCTCTTAATAAAGCAAGGCATACATCAATTAAAACAACTCTTTGATTTTCTTCTAGTTTTATATCTTTTAAAGAAGTTGGTTCAGGTATATCTTCATTTTCTTCTTCCATACATAATAAAAACCCTTTTAAAACATCTTTAGCCATATAAAGTGCTTCTTCATCTGTATTTGCACAGGATAAACAACCAGGTAAATCTGGAAATTCTATTGAAATACCATCTTCTGCATAATCAAATATAGCTGGGAAAATATATACATCTTTATACATAAAATCAAACCTTTCTTAAATTAATATATAAATAAGTTTTGCAAGGGTTAAGCACTTAACCCTGCTTGACTTAAAATACTTTTTACTGTTTTTATTGGTAAATCTTTTTTAGGATGTGGTACTGTTACTTTGCCACTCTTCTCATTATGTCTAAAATGATGATGACTTCCAACAACTTTTATTTCATACCACCCGTCTTCTTCTATCATTTTTATAACTTCTCTTGATGAATAACTTTTCATATTTACCTCCTTTACATGAATATGTTAACACATATTTTAACACGTGTCAAGTGTTTTTTAAACTATTTTAGTAATTTTAGTATTAGCATCATAAATAACTTTTTTACCTAAAATATCTGTTAACTCTGCTATACTATAATAGTTTTTGCCATTATCGTTTATTGCCTCTAGTTCTTTTTTAACTCCATTTACTTCTACAATTCTTTTAACTTTCATATAATCATTCTCCTTTAAGCTGTTTTTAAAATTATTCCAAGCTATGCTATTACTCACAAACGGTGCTGGACAAGGTTTTCTAGTTATATCATAATGCCTTACTACATTTTCAATAGGTATGTTATATTTTTTCATTAACATTTTTGTAAGGACTATAGCATTGTTTATTGTTTCTTTATTAAAATAATAATTGCCCTTACTATCTCTTTCCGAACATAATTCTATTCCTATAGCATTATAGTTTCTACACTTGTTATGATAATACTTTCCATTTGTCCCACAATGCCAAGCAGTGTTATTATCTTCTACACTTTGCCATATTTCCTTTTCATCTACAAAATAATGAGCAGATGCATTTCTATTAGATGATTTAAAATAGTTACAATTACTTTTTGCTAAATCACCATTATTAGCTGTATAGTGTATAACTAAAAATTGTATTTTTTGTTTTCTTCCTTTAG
>CALWSN010000114.1 GCA_944384215.1 uncultured Clostridia bacterium
CCACCATTAGTTTTAGGGTCACGATTTATTTCATAAGGAACTTTAGCCCCAATATCTTCAAAATCAATAGCACCTTTACCTAATATGTAAGTAGTATAAAGTTTTTCATCTTCACTGTCTTCAACAGGCATAGTATCATCAATTAAAACTATTTTGCCATTTAATGTAGCAAGACCTAAATCTCTTTGTATACCATTTTTATCAGTATATTTTAAATAATTAAGTAAATTTAAATTTTCTAAATTAGTAGCAACAACGCTGTGCATAATAACAATAGAAAATTTAGTTTTATTATCACCACAAGCTTGTTGTATAGCAGAATTTAAAGTAGTAACATCTATTTTAGGGTTTTCAAGTGCAGATATATCATATGTATGATTTTTTACAAAATCAGCATTTTTGCCACCAGTCATAGAAAAAATACCTTTTAATATAGAAAGTAAAGTTTTCTGGTCAATATCATCAAAATATTCATTTACTTGCTTAGCCACATTAGACATAAAGCCAACGCCACCAGTAATATCTTCAGAAAAATCATCTTCAAGCCAAGCATTAGCTCTACCAACAACAACAACACCACGTTCAAAAGTTTTAGTAGCATTAGGTACAATATCTGTTTTGCCATCATAGTTTATAGCATCTCCACCTATTCTGCCATACATAGGTAAAATAGCATAACCAGTACCACCTTGAGAAGAAAAAGCTCTTCTTATTTCAGCATTAGGTTTAAGCACAGCCGATTTTATTAATTCATTCTTTTTAACGTTAGGTAAACTTTCAATATATTTGCCAAAGGCAACCTGATTAAAACTTTTATGATTAAATTGTCCCATATTCTATCCTCCTAAAAAATACCTTTTTCATAATATTTACAAAGTTCTTCATAGCTTAATTGATTATTAACAATATTATTTTTATTTGTTTCTAAAGGTTTAAAACCTGTTATTTTATTTTCATCTTCTTTTTCAAATAAAAATTTCGTTTCTTCATTGTTTTTAAGCTCATCAATCATAGATTTGATAAGTTTTTCATCTATATTATTTTTGTCTAGCTTGTTAAAATCAATTAAAGCCATAGTAGCCTTAATATTTTTAGCTTTAGCCATAAAAAGCTGTCTTTCTACAGCCATTTTAAGCTCTAAATCTAATATTTTATTTTCCATTTCTTCAGTTTTAATTTTAACTTCATCATTAATATATTTTTGTATTTTATTATAAATTTCTTTAGCTTTAGATGCTTCCACACCTAAATCAATTAGTTGTTTAATGTCCATAAAAGACCTCCTTTTTTTATTATTACAATTAAGATATTACTTAATAATTTTTAAACTAAATTTATAAATTATTTTGTTTTAAATTTTGTTTAAAAATGTTAAAAAATACCTGTTTTTAAATACAAAGTACTCAAAAAATTAATTTTATCCAACCCACCCGCTTCCAACCTTTAAAATTATATTTTTTATTTTATTTTATTAATTTCTTTTTTTACATTAGATACCCAAGGGTGTCTACTTATAATAGTTTCCTTTGAAATAATATCCATAGATTTTATGCAATTGTTAATAGCCTCTGTTTCGTTTATTAAAATATCCTTGTTAAAAACAATATCCACATTAATATTGTTAAAATCTTTTTTATAGTTATAGCTAAAATATTTTTTAATAAACCAAAATAATGATTCAAAAGATGCTTGAAACTCTGTTTCCATAAGGTTGGCATCAAGGTCAATGTCGGCATATGTGCTTTGTATGTTCATTTGGTTAACATTTTGTCCCATTTTTTCATCTTTGCAATCATAGCCACGAGCATTTTCTATTATTGCTTTTTTAAGAGCCTTAGCAAGTAATTCATAATTATTACTATCAACATTTATTTTAAGTGCTTCAACACCACCTTCATTACCATCTATGGTTTTAACTTTAACAACACCATATTCAGATAAATTTTTTCTAAATTCAGCTAAATTAGTGCCATCATAGTTTTTAAGTATAAGTATAGTATTTCTAGCATCTTCTTGCATATTATTCATAAAATCACTTCTAATGGTATTTAAAGAATCTTGTAAAGATTTAACTCTATTTATTAAAGGAATCTCTTTAGAATTAAATTTAAAAGATATCACAGGGATTTTATCCCAAGATAAAGGAAAATTATAAGAATTATATATATAAGGCTTAAAGCCTTTAGATGTATCTAATACTAATTTTTGATTATCTAAAATATAATATTGTATACCATTTTTGGTATAAAGTTCCACTTGAGTTATAATATTTTTAGAACCAAATACATAGTTTTCTATATTATATATTCTAAGTAAACAGTCTAACGAAGTATGTTCTTCATCAGCCCATATAGGTAATATTTCATAAGGCTTAAATTTTTTAAAGCTAAGTTTGCCATTTTCATCAAAAAAAATATAAAGCCAACTAATGCCACAGTTAATAGCATCTTCACCTATATTTTTAATAAGCCTATAAAAAGTTTTATCAAATATTTTTTGAATATTATTCATAAATTTTTCATCATCACAATAAATAGTCATAGGCTTTGATAATAAATAACTATTTTTTTGGTCAACAATTCTAGCATATTGATTATCAACTATTTTGTTGTTAGGCAAATTGTTTATTTCTTCAATATCACCATCTTTTCCAATTATAGTGCGTTTTCTGTTTAATATATCGTGTTTTCCAATATAGTAATCTTCACCCATTAACATATTGTTTCGTTGTTCAGAGCATAAAAAATGTAGTATATTTTGTTCCAAAAATTCAATAAATGCTTTTTTATTGCCAAATTTATTAATAATGTTATTTATTTCATAAGTTTCAAAATTATATTCAAGGTTCATAAAAACCTCCTTTATAAAGTTTCATTTAAAGCTAAATCTGTCATCTTTGTTTATAGATTGTATAGCATATCTCATAGCGTCTAAAAGATGGTTATAATCGTCTATAGGTCTATTAATAGGCTTTCCCATTTCATTTTTAGACCAGGTATAGTTGCATATTTCATTTAAAAAATTTTTACACTTAGAGTGTATAATTATTTTAAATCCTTGTATATATTGTATACCATTATTTAAGCTATCTTTACCCTTTTTAGCTGGTCTTATTCTAGTTATACCAAGCTCTCTAAGCTCTTCTATGCTCTTAGGTTCAGCCGAATCGGCAATAATAATTTCTTTGCTATATCCCATTTTAATTATTTCTTCAGCTATTTTAAAATTAGTTAGAGCTTTTTTATAAAGTTCATCAAAAACATAAATTTCTTTAAGGTCCAAATCAACTAAAGCACAAAATAAAGCTGTTGGGTCGTTAGTATATCCAAAATCAAGTCCAAATATAGAAGTAATATTTTGTCTAGACTTTATTTCTTCTATGTTAAAATCTAGCTCAAAAAAGTTTTCATATACAAGACCTTCAGTAACACCCCATTGGCCAAGACCAGCAACTTGATATCTTCTAGGATTATTTTTTTTCATATCATCAAACATTTTTTTATCTGCATCATCAAGCCACTCATTAATTGTATAATTAGTTGTAATAGCTAATATATCATCATCTTCACAATCAAAAAACCTTTTTTTAATCCAATGTTTTTCATTCCAAGGGTTAAATGTTAGTGTAATTTGCTTAAAGAGGCCCTCAGGAACTTTTCCTCTAATGCTTTCTTGTAAAATATCAAAATCTTCTTCATTATCTATTTCATAGGCTTCTTCTATCCACAGCCAACATAAAACCCCTTTTTGTGTTGTAATAGATGTTATTTTCAAAGGGTCATCAAGACCTCTAAAATAGATTTTCTGATTTGTTGGTAAATATATAAATTCTAAAGGAGATGTTTTGCACTCCCAATAATCAGCTACACCAAGAGTATTAATAGCCCATTTAAGCTCAGCAAAGCAACTATCTCTAAGGGTATTATAAGTTTTTCTAACAACTAAAAGATTAGCATCTTTATATTGCATAATTCTAAATATAAAATTTAAAGCAGTAGTTTTAGATTTTTTACTAGCTCTAGAGCCTTTACATACTCTAAATCTACCTTTAAAATACCAATAATCTTTATAGCCTTTTCCAACTACATCTGGCAAATATATTTTGTTACACATGTTAATCCCTTATTAAGTCACTGCCAACAATAAAAACAGACTTATTTTTATCATTATCTTGTTTAGAAGAAAATATAGAATAAAATTTTCCTAAAAGCTCAGCTGCTTTTAGCCTTTCTTTTACAGATATACCTTTTAAAGATGTATCTTCATCGCTAAGCTCTTCTCCACGCATTATTTTAGTAAGACATTCTATAATCTCGTCCGATTTAGCAACTTTGTTATCTTGAATATTTTTTTCTATATATTTTTTAATATTTTCATCGTTTAATAGCTTAATACCTGTTTTTTCTTTATATCCAGATTTTTCAGTAGCTATTTTAATATCTTGTGTTTCAATATAATATTTACAAAATAACTTTTGTTTGTTATTCAAATATCCACCTCCAATTTACTATCCAAAAATAAATAATAATTTTAAAGGTTAATATTATTGTATAACTTTATAGTATTAAGTTAATGCAAAAAAAATGTATGTTAACTAAATTTTTTGTAAAATTTTATTTATAACAGAATTTTTAATGTTAAAACATTGTCTAAGACTAATATGAGCCTTTAAGGCAATCGTTTGCCAACTATTTTTGTAAATATATCTAAAACGTATAATGTCCTTTTGATAGTCGTCTAAATTACTAATAATATCATCAACAAACTTATATTCATATATTAATGCTTTAAGTTTTTCTAGTTTTTCGTTAACAATAGTATTATAAATATCGGTTATATCCTTTTTATCTTTTATTTGTATGCTATCAAAAACATTATTGTTTCTTCGTATCTGATTAATTTCAATTTGTAAATTTTCCATATCTAAAATACCTTGACCCCAGTTTTCTAGATATTTTTCACCTTTTTTTCTCTTTTCTTTATCCATAATAACCCTTTCTTAAAAATTAACCTAAAAAAATATCATCCATCTCTATATTATAAATTTCACTTAAAACTTTTAGAGGAGCATATCCAACTGTTGTTTTACCTTTTTCCCAGTTGATTATAGTATGTTTGCTAACTTTAATTATATCAGCAACTTCTTGCTGTGTTAAATTAGCATTAACTCTTGCTGCCTTTAAAGATATTTTCATATTAAATCACCCCTTTCAAAAAAAGTATAGTCTACTTTTTGTAGACTGTCAATACTTTTTGTCATTTTTTTTTTTGCATTTATTTGAATTTTTTCAATTTTTAATCTATAATAATACTCATAGTAAAATTTTTTAACTTCCATAATTTTACATTTTTTTATTTAAGAAAGGATAATAACAATGACTAAAAAAATTATAATAGTATTTTTTCAAAAAATCTAAAATATATCTTATTAAAAAATGGTAAAAAACAAATAGATTTATCAAAAGATTTAAAAATTCCTAAATCAACTATATCTAGTTGGTGCTGTGGCAAAAGAATACCTAAATTAGATAAATTATCATATATAGCTGATTATCTTAATATAGAAAACCCTATGATTTTGTTAGATGAAAATTTTAAAAACTTTATAAAAAATAAGTAAAATATAAAAACATATTTTTAAATTTAAAAACATATATTAAAATGTATTTAAATTGGTTTAAGGAGGTTAATATGGAACAATTTAATATTTATAAAGATATATCAGAGAGAACAAATGGTGATATATACATAGGCGTTGTTGGGCCAGTTAGAACAGGTAAATCCACTTTCATAAAAAGATTTATGGATTTATTAGTAATACCTAATATAGATGATGAATATAACAAAGAAAGAACAAGAGATGAACTACCACAAAGCTCAGCAGGAAAAACTATTATGACAACAGAGCCTAAATTTATACCAAACAATGCAGTTTCTATTAATATAGATGATAATGCAAGCTTTAATGTAAGAATGATAGACTGCGTAGGGTATGTAGTTCCAGGTGCTTCTGGATATATGGATGAAAACCAACCAAGAATGGTATCAACACCTTGGTTTAGTGATAAAATTCCATTTGAAGAGGCAGCAGAGATAGGTACAAAAAAAGTAATAACAGACCATTCTACAATAGGTATAGTTGTAACAACAGATGGAACTATTACAGATATACCAAGAGAAGAATATATTATAGCAGAAGAAAAAGTTGTAAAAGAGCTAAAATCACTCTCAAAACCTTTTGTTATATTACTAAATACCTCAAAACCTTATTCACAAGCAACAGAAAGCTTAAAACAAGAGCTAACAGAAAAATATAATTCACCTGTTATACCAGTAAATATAGCACAGTTAAAGCAAGAAGATATTAATGGGATATTAGAAAAAGTATTATACGAGTTTCCAATAAAACAACTAAATCTAAATCTACCAAAATGGATAGAAACATTAGATATGAATCACTGGTTAAAGCAAAGTATAATCCAAGACACAAAAAAATTATTAACAGAGATTAATAAATTACATAATATAAAATCTACTATATCAATATTAGAAAATAATGAGTACATAAAAAAGGCATACATAGATAAAATCGAACTAGGTGAAGGTCTAGGTAATATAGAGATAGGTCTAAATGATAATCTTTTCTTTAAAGTGCTAAGCGAAACAACTAATATGGATATAAA
>CALWSN010000115.1 GCA_944384215.1 uncultured Clostridia bacterium
TTCCAGTTTAAAAAATCATAAACTCCATCGCTTATTAATGCTACTATATCACCATATTTTAAACTTATTGGCTCATCAAAAAACTCTATATTTTTAAATCCATCTTGCCCTACATAATTATATAATCTTTTTTCTTCTAATAAAGATATAGCACTTTGCCTTGTAAGTTTGCCTGTTTTGTATTTATCTTCTGCTAGCATATTTATTGTATGCCCTGTACTTATTGGTATTAAATCTCCATTTCTAAATACTGCTATTTTTATATTACCTACAAGAGAATAAAAAAGTACATCATTTCTAATTAATATAGAAGCCACACAAGCTCCACATCTATCATCATCTAAATTTTTTTATATTTCTTTATTGGCTAAATTAAATGCCTTTTGAAAAAAATAGTTAGGGTTATCAAATGCATTAAATTGTTCAAACAGTTCTATAAATGTATTAACTGCTATCTGGCTAGATATTTTGCCACCAAATTTTTTGCCCATTCCATCTGCTAAAACAGCTAAAAATCCATTATCACTTTCTATAAAGTTGTAGTTATCTTCTTGTATTTCTCTATCACCTATTGTCATACTTGCTCCAACTTCATATTTTTCTTTTACTTTTCTATTTATATGTATTTTTATTCTAATTAAAATAAGCAATAATAATGTTAAATATAAAACTATCATTACTAATATAGGTTGTTCTAAACTCAATATACTTTTCATATTATCTCCCTATTAATTTTCTTCATCTGTCCACATAAATTTATCACCACAAAATGGAACAAATAAAAATTTACTGTTTCCTATTTCTATTACGCTATCTTCTCCTAAAACCTCTGGTGCATATACAGCATTTTCATTAAGATATACAAGACCGTTAGAATCTCCAGGAAGTAGTACTGTTTCTTTATTTTTAGGGTCAAATACTATTATTGCGTGGTTTCTTCTTTCTATTTTGTTATCTCCTAATATTTGTATATCCATATCATCTGCTCGTCCTATAAAGTTTTTACCCTCTCTTATTTTGTAGTCTTTACCTCTTCTTGCACCAGATATACATACTATCCAACCACAAACAGGATTTTCTTCTTCTAAAAACAGCATTTTTTCTATATCTTCATCTGTTTGGTTTGTTTCTTGTTTTTCTTTTGTATTAGTTTCTATGTTACAATATGGGCATATTGTTCCATATCTTCTACCCGAAAATAAATGTCCATTTTGACAACGTATTAAATTGCTCATATAATATTCTCCTATTTTATAATTAAATTATTTATTCTACCAAAAGCTCTGTAAGCCCTAAATATATAATATCTCCTTTTTCTAGCTTATAAGGTTGCTCTGGAGATAATTTATACTTTTTATTTTCTGTTTCTTTTTTTATGCTTATGCCATTTTTAGAGTGTAAATCTTCTATATACCAACAGCCATTTGAATAATTTAAAACTGCGTGTTCTACATCTATTAATGTTGCATAAGCACAATCATTTAAGTTTATATCTACCAAAGTTACATCATTATATTGATTTTTTTTATCTTTTCCTATTATTAAAGAAGTTTTCCCATATAAATCCCACGATTTTATTATACTCCCTTGTTCGTTTAAAAGATTTATTGTAGATAAACTGTTTAATATATTAAAATTAGTTCTAATTTTATTTTTTATAGTTATATATTGGTTCTCGTCTATATCTTTAAAAATTGCTAAATAAAAAAATATAATAGATATAGCTATATTTATTAAAGTTATTAATATTTTTAGTTCAAAATTATTTATATATAAAAAAGCAATACACATTATAGATAAAGATATAAATGCTATTATTAAGTCTATTGCTTTTATTGTTTTCATTCTTATATTTTCTAACAAACTCCTTCTCCTTTCATATTTATATCAGTATTATTTCTTTTTAATATTCATATTTTTAATTCCCATAAAACTTTCAAACATATCTGTAAAATCCATTGGATTTTTGCTAACATTAATGTTACTCTTATGTTCTTCTTTCATCCCAAAAGCTTGTTCAAATACATTAAATCCGTTAAACTTGTTAAATATATCTTCATTTATATTACCTGTATTTTTATTGTTAGATGTTTTTTTATTATTATCAAAATTTGTAAATTTTCCATCTAACTATCTATCATATTTCGCCCTGCTTGTTTCATCACTTAAAACTTCATAAGCTTTACTTACCTTTTTAAACATTTCTTCTGCTTTAGAATTGCCTACATTAGCATCTGGGTGATATTTCTTAGCAAGTTTTCTGTACACTTTTTTAAGCTCTTCTGCTGTTGCATTTTTAGATACTCCTAATATGTCATAATAGTTTTCCATAAATTTCTCCTATATTATTAAAATATCTTTTTAAATATTTAAAGCAAAAAGGGCATATATGGATATGCCCTTTTTGCACAATCTTTATAAATTTAAAAATTGTTATTGGTGGGTTTATACACCTGCTGGATATCCACCTTCTACTTTTATATTAGCTATTTTATCTTTTTTCTGTTTTACTAAAAGTGTAAATAAGCCTGTACCTTCTTTATCACCAAAATCTTCTATGTAGTCTACAACAAAAGCATTAGGGAAAGTATATTTTCTTACTACTACACCTGCTGCTATATGTTCTATTTCAAGTGTTCTATAACAATCTGCCTTTTCTGCTGGCACAACTGCCCATTCTGCCATACCTCTTGTACTATCAAATAAATTATCTTCAACAGCCGTTAAGATTTTACCTTTTATTGTTATGCTAGAGCCTACATCTTTTGTTCTTGCATCACTATCTTGAGGTATATCTGAGCTAAATATTACGCTTTTTACACATTCTTTTGCTACTTCAAACTCTTCTCCACCTGTATTTGTTTTTATAGTTACTCTAAATGACATAATTTTTTATCTCCTTTCTTTAATTATTCTTCATCAAATCCGCCGTTTATTTCTACTTTAGAATTTTCATCTTTTTTCTGTTTCATATGTATGTAAAATGTACCTACACCTGTTTCATCATCTAATTCTTCAGTATATTCCATTATAAATGCTTCTGGTAAAATATATT
>CALWSN010000116.1 GCA_944384215.1 uncultured Clostridia bacterium
TAAGTGCGGTAACGCATTCAGCTGATAGGTACTAATGGTCGAGTGCTTGTCCAAAAGATAAGGTTTAAATCAGGAAAAACGATTTACCATCTGGTTAAGTGTTTGTTATTGTTTTAATGTAAATATAGATTATTATAATTTAAGATATGACTTGATTTTTTATAATAAAAAATACAGTAATATCTGTTTTTTTATAAATATGCTTATAGGGGTATGGTCAAGTGGTATGACAGAGGTCTCCAAAACCTTTAGTGTGGGTTCGATTCCTACTACCCCTGTTATTTAAAGATATGGGTTACCATATCTTTTTTATATTAATTAAATATTTTTAAATAAAATATAAAAATTGTGTATTAAAGTAAAATATACTTTAATACACAATTTATTTAATTTAATAAAAAATCTAAAATATTCCAACCACTATCAGAATTTGCTTTATATAGTTCTGTATAACCACATCTTTTACAACTAATAGTAATAAATTTTTTATTTTGTACATCAAATATTTTTGCAAAGTTACCACCAGTAGCTTGAAATTGGTCATTTTCAAATTCGGTACAACCACATTTTACACATACATATTGTTTTTTATCCATTTTTATTACTCCTTTTTATAAAATTGTTTTTTTAAAGAGCGTAGACTTTGTCTACGCTCTAATAATAATAGTTAGATTATTCTACATAAAGGTTAGTTAAGTTATAAAGGATAACAGCAAGCTCTGCTTTTGTAACATTTTTTTGTGGGTTAAAGTTTTTGCCATCGCCTTTTAATACACCAAGCTCTGCTAATAATTGGAAGTTTTCTTTAGCAAATTCAGATATATTATCATTTATAGTAATAGGTTTGCTCTCTAGCTCTACATCATAAGCTTTTATAACATTACCTATCATAAAAGCAACTTGTTCTCTAGTTAAAGAAGATTCATCTGGAAAAATTATATTTTCACTAATACCATATTCTTCTAAATTAGAACTTTCTAAACCTAAAAGTTTTTGTAACATTACTTTAAATTCGCCATAAGTAACTTTGTTGTTAGGATAGAAGCTTTCACTATCTTCAAATATACCTAAAGCTTTAAAATAATAAATACTTTCATTAGCCCAATAAGGAGGCTCAATTTCTGGAACATCATTATATAAAGTTACTTCTTTATCTTCTTTTAAATATAAGAAATTATCTAAAGAGATAGGTTTATAATTTAATTTATTATCTCTATTTTCACCAGTTACAATTGTTTGTGATTTAACTTGAGTACGGTTACCAGGCATTTTATATTCAAAGCTACCACCATTTTGCTCTGTTAAATATGTAATATAATCAGCTAAAACAACATCTAAAACTTCGCCTTCTGCAATATGTTTTAAATCACTAAGAGCAGTATAACCATCACCACCAGCTATAACAAAGTCGTTAGATGCTAAAACTATTTCTGTTTTAGTATCTTTTCTATCAAGTAAAGTTTCTTTACCATTTTCATCTACTAAATATATAGCAGTAACTCTTTCACCAGTACCAGCTGTTGGGTTTTCTGGGTCAAAAGCAGGCTTAGTAGGGTCTATCTCTATTCTCATACCACTAATTTGTGGAAATCTACCATCAAGACCAGTTATATTGCCATTAGCATCAATTTCCATTTTACAAACACCATTTTCTAAGGCATTATATAAAACATTAGGTGTAGCAACTTTTACAGATATAATATTACCAAAAGGTAAAACATTAAATACGTCTTCTAAAGTAATATCACCTTTATCTATATTAGCACGAACACCACCACCATTTTCTAAAGCAACAACAGGGTGATTTTTATATTCTGTATTTTCTAATAACTTTTTAGTGCTATAAATCATAGAATCTGCAATTAAATCTCCCATAGGAGTTTCTTCTATACGGCAAAGTCTAGTACCATCTTCATCAAAAGCATAAAGGTCAGTTGTTGTGTTACCTATAACTTTTTGTAATTCTTTTTGTACTTTATCGTTATATTCATTGTATATTTTAGAAACTTCTGCATTAGCAGGGTTTTCTTTAACAACAGTTTCCATATCTAATAATTCAGTTTTAACATTTACATCATCATTTTTAAAGTCTAATGTAACTTTTCCTAAACTTTTTAAGGCTGTACCAGTTTGAACAATAGTAGTATCGCCTATTTTTTCTTGAATAATAGTATGGCTATGACCATCAATAATTAAGTCTATCTCTGGCACTGCTTTAGCTAAATCTAAGCTAGTAGGGTTGCTTGATTTATCATCACCTATATGAGCGATAGCAATAATAGCATCAACATCTTGAGCCTTTAAAAGTTCAACTTGTTTTTTAGCAGTTTCTACAACACTTTTAAACTCTGTGCCATTTAAGTTTTTAGGGTTAGTTTTATAATAAGTTTCTTCAGTTGTTAAACCAAAAATACCAATTTTTTTGCCATTAACCTCTTCTATAACGCTAGCACCATTGCCATTTATACCATTTAATAAAACATTACCTTTAGCATCTACAACATTAGCTGCAAGAGGAGTAAATTTTGCTTTTTTCATATTTTCCACGGCTTTTTGTGAGCCAAAGTCAAATTCGTGGTTACCAAGAGTAGCAGCATCATAGCCAGTAGCATTCATAATGTCTATAATAGCCTCGCCTTGAGTATATGTAGCTAGAGCACTACCTTGAGTAGCATCACCTGCATCTAATAAAAGAGCATTTTTAGTGTTATCTTTTAAAGTTTTAACACTAGCTAAATTTTCAACAGCACCGTGCATATCATTTGTATGATATATAACAATACTATCTGAGTTTTCAGTAGCAAATATATTAACTGCTGGGAAAGAAGACATAGCCATTGTTAAAGATAAAGCTACTGATAAAGTTTTTACAGATTTTCTGTTTACAAATCTTTTCATAATTGATAAGACCTCCCTTAAAATTTATTACGATTTAATATTATCATTTATATAAAAAATTGTCAATAATATACAATAATATAAAATTTATTATAATAGATATATAATATCTACATATTAATGCATTAAAAAAATATACATTCATTGACAATTTTTATAATATATATTATAATTATTAAATTATAGTTTTATAAAGATTGTAATATTTATATAGAGGTGATATTATGAAATTTAATAGGTTATATGAAGCATCATTAGATGATATAACAGATAATGGTAATAATTCATTTATAGTGTTTTATGGTACTAATATTGAAAATGAAAATACTATAAGAGATACATTACACACATTCGTTAAAAATGTAGTAGAAAATGAAAAAGAATATGTTATATTAGAAAATACATTTGAGCTTACAGACGAAGATTATTCACTAATAAAAGGTAATGATGATATAGAAAAAAGAATAAAAGTTGCATACGATATATTAGCATTAAAAGAAAATATAAATGAAGAAGAAAAAAATCTTATTATAAACACAGTAAAAGAATATATTATAAAAAATGAAATAAATTTTACACATAAGCCTTTAATAGTAGCTTATGGAGATTTTTATAGAGAAGATTTATTATTTTTAGACTTAGTAAACATTATGGGAGCTAATGTTATAGTGTTTGACTTACAAATGTTAAATATTGGTTATTGGTCCAAAAAAGAAGGATATACTATATATGCTGGTAAATATCAATATGAAGGCTCTATATTTGATGCAATAGATAATGGTGTATATATAAATTCTAAGTCGACAGATTGTAAAATACACAACGATAAAATTGTAAGCGACTATTTAGATGAAGGCCTTTATTCTAAAGAGCAATTAGCAAAGTTTAAATCTTTAGGAAAGCATATAAATGCATCTCGTTTTGACATAATACCTATTATAAAAGAGCCAGCAGCTTTAAGAGATGGCTTTAAGCTAATAAAAGATGAACAAAAAGTTATTATACCTTGTTTTTGTACCTTAATAAATGGTAGACACAAATATTTAGAAGAATATCATAACTTTATAGATGAAATTATTAATGAAAATGATTTAGACATTTTGTTAAGAGAGCCAGCAGATTTTATTATAAAATGTGTAAATAAAAAAGATTTAAGCTTTGATATAAATAATTGTTATAGCACAAATAGTGATAACAATGCTATAACAGTATACCTTGATAAATTATTTGATTTAGATATTTATAAAAATGATGATTTACCTTTAGTTTTACAGCAAAATATAGTGGATACTTCTTTAGAGGTAAAAGATAGCTTAAATTTAAGCTTAGATGACTATAAAATATTATTAACAAACTTAATATCAATGCATAATAAATTTAAACATATATTAAATGCTAGAGATTGCTCTGGGCAAGTGCCTAGAATAGTTGTTATAGATAATTTTAATATATCAGATAAACATTTAGTTTATTTTATGGTTACATTATCAAAGCTTGGTATAGATGTTATTTTTATGAGTACAAAAGGTGTATTTAACATACAAAACTATTTACCAGAATATATGATAAATATTATAACTTTAGATAAATATGATGAAGACAATAATATGTTATTAACGTATAAAGATACAGGTATAACAAAAACTTTAAATAGTCTTAAATATAAAATGTTAAATACTTTAAAAAATAAATAATTATAAAGGAGAATTTTTATGGACCAATTGCAACCAACTAACACACAAGAAATAAAACCTTTAGATGAAAGAAAAGAACAATTAAAACAATTACCACAAGTTATAGAGTTAGCTAATAGCATAGATTTAACAAACCCTACTGATATATCAAAATATGGCTATGAGCCTAGCGAAAATTTATCTAAAATAAACGATAGAATTTTAGAAGATATAAAAAGGGTAAAAACAGAAGAAGTAGGTGAAATGTTAGTAAAACTTACTAACATTATGAAATCTTTTGATTTGCAAGAAATAAAAGACTATACTTTTAAAGAGAAAAAAAGCTTTTTAGATAAAATAAAAGAAAAATTTAATAGTGTTAAAGAAGATATTTATGAAAAATATAATTCTTTAAGCAAACAAATAGAAGGTGTTGGCACATTATTAAATAAATATAGCTCAGATATAGCTACATCTAACAAAATGTTACAAGCACAGTTTGACGCAACAAGAACATATATGGCAGAGCTTGAATATTATATAGTTGCAGGTGAAATGGCATTAGAAAGAGTAGAACAAGAAAAGATTAGGCTAGCAACAGATGTAACAATAAGTGACAATGATAGAATAGCGTTAGAAAGTCAAATAAATTTAGCACAAGATTTACTTAGCCAAAGAATACTCGATTTAAGTGTATCACAAAATGTAGCTATGCAAATTATACCTATGATAAATATGATGGTAGCTACTAATTCTAACTTAAATATAAAAATAGATTCTGCTTTTATAACAACTTTACCTATATTTAAAGTAAGTGTTATTAATGCTATTACCCTTAGAAGACAGGCTATACAAAACCAAGCTATATCTCAAGCAGAAGATTTTACAAAACAATTATTTGAAAAAACTGTTCAACAAACAGTTGATAACACTAAAAATGTTAAAAAATCGGCTGCTAGCCCTGTTATTAGTATAGAGACATTAGAAAAAACTTATAACACTATATTAACTGGTATAGAAGAAGTAAGACAAATAGATAATCAAAATAAAGAAGAAAGATTACAAAATATAAGAAAACTAGAAGAACTTAAAACAAAAATGATACACCAAAAATAATATTTGTTTGGGAGAGTTGTATATGAAAAATTTAAATAAATTATTAAAGGTTATACCATTAGTATTTTTTATATTTATAGGTAGCTTTTATTATGAGGTAGAAGGTAAGATTAGAAGCTCAAGTAGCAGAAGTTCAAGTAGCAGAAGCTCAAGTAGTAGAAGCTCAAGTAGTAGAAGCTCAAGTAGCAGAAGTTCAAGTAGTAGTAAAAGTTATTCTAGCAAATCATCAAGTAGCAAAAGCTCAAGCAGTAAAAGTGGCACAAGCTCATCAAGCTCGAGTAGCAAAAGCTCAAGTAGTAAAAGTGGCACAAGCTCATCAAGCTCAAGTAGCAAAAGCTCAAGCAGTAAAAGTGACACAAGCTTATCAGATACCAAGTCATCTAGTGGTAGAAGTAGCTTAGACACCAATGCCAATAAAGATTATTCACCTAAAGAAAGTAAAAATATAAAAAATCAAACAATAGGTGACAAAAAAATAAAAGCAAATGATGTAGAAGAAGTATTTGAAAGTAAAGGTATAAATACTACAACAACAAAAAAATACTATTACCCTACTACTTATAGACGCTCTATATTAGATAATCCATTTGTAAGATATTATTTAGTATATAATGTTGTAGAGGATACAATAGATATGGTAACAAGCACTAATGGTTATAAAGAAGACCAAATAATAGGTGTTGTGTCTAACGAAAATGGAGAAGAAGAAATAATTATGTTTGAAGAAGATACAGGATATAAAAAACATAGAACATATTTTAGCTTTACAAATATAATTATATTAATTTTAATAATTATTGCATTATGGGTATTTATATCTTACAAAAAAACATTTGGTAAAAAGTAAGTATAACCATACAAAAAAGTAAGTAATTTACTAGGCATATAAACTAAGCTATAATTAAATTATAAAAATTTAAGGAGGCATTTATATGAGTATATTAGAGGCAATAATGTTAATTTGTTTTGGGGCTGCTTGGCCATTTTCTATAATAAAATCAATAAAATCTAAATCTACTAATGGTAAAAGCTTACTTTTTTTAATAGTATTAATATTAGGATATATTTCAGGTATTGCAAATAAGCTACTTAATAATAATGATATTGTTTTATATTTATATATTTTAAACTTAATAATGGTATCCACAGATGCTTTATTATGGGTTAGAAACAAAAGATATGAATTACAAGCTATAAATTATTAGGTATACATTAGTTATATAAAAAGACTAAAGATATAATCTTTAGTCTTTGAGGGCGTAGACAAAGTCTACGCCCCTTCAAAAAAATAACAAGTTTATTTTTTTGAAGTACTGTATGAAAAAAAGCCAATTTTTTGTTCTAAGGGCTAAATCCCTTAATATCGTACAAGGGCTAAAGCCCCTAAAAATCTGGCTTTTTTACACAATCCGAGGCAAAGCCCCGTCTTGTGATTAAAATTTTTATGCAAGCATAAAAATGTGTATAAGCTACTTTAATGT
>CALWSN010000117.1 GCA_944384215.1 uncultured Clostridia bacterium
CTAAAGTAGGTGAAGAAATAGATATAAATCAACCATTTACAGCTATTGATGCAGAAGATGGAGATATAACTGACAAAGTAGAAGTAGTTGGAGAAGTTGATTTTAATAAACTAGGAAAATATGATATAACATATAAAGTAACTGATAGCCATGGTAATGAAATTGTAAAAACTAGAAACATAGCAGTAGTTGATATGAATGATTATAAATATTTAACAGAATATGACTGGTCTTCAACTAAAAATAGTTATGCAAAACCTATTAAAGATAAATCTATTAGTAATAACTCTTTAAGATTAACAGATAGTGATGGCAAAGAAGTGGTATATGATAGAGGTATAGGGTCTCACGCAACATCAACAATAGTATATGACTTAACAGACAAAGACTATGCTTATTTTACTTCATATGTGGGCGTAGATAGACAAATGTTTGGTAGCGTAGGTTCAGTAAGTTTTGAAGTATATGTAGATGGAACAAAAGTGCTTGATAGTGGCTTAATGAACTCTAGAGATTCTCAAAAATATATAGAGATAGATATAAATGGAGCAAAAGAATTAAAGCTTGTTGTAACTGATGGTGGAAATGGTATTGGCTCAGACCACGCAACTTGGGCAGATACAAAATTACACTTTGCAAATCCTAAAGAAGAAACTCCAGATAGTGAAGCAAGAGAAGAACTTAGAAAGTTAGTAGAGTATGCATCAACAATAACTAAAGATATGATGGGAGCAACAAATCATATAGAACAAAGGTGGAATAACTTTACAACTCAACTAGAAAGCTCTAAAAATGTGTTAGAAAACAATAATAGTACAGATGAAGAAATAAATACATCTATATATATGTTAAACTATTTTATAGAAGAATTGCAAATAGAAAATAAAGAAGATAGTGAGGCAAGAGAAGAACTTAGAAAGCTAGTAGAGTATGCAACAACAATAACTAAAGATATGATAGGAGCAACAAATCATATAGAACAAAGATGGAATAACTTTACAACTCAACTAGAAAGCTCTAAAAATGTATTAGAAAATAATAATAGCACAGATGAAGAAATAACTAACTCTAATAATATGTTAAAATATTATATTAGCGAATTATATATTATAGCTAAATAATAAATATATCTAATTTTAATAAGCTATGTACTAATTATTTTAATAATTAGTACATAGCTTTAAAAGTTTATAAAATACATAAATAGAAATGAAATATCATATTGTATTTACACTAAAATAAATCTTTACAACACGATAAATTGATAGCAAAAATATGTTTTGGTGTACTTATAAAGATGGAACACCTTTTGCAGACTTTCAGCTTTATCTATACTAGATATTATAGAAGAATATGTTAAAATAATTAGTGAGGGCAGTTTATAAAATATAGTGAAAGGTATAAAAATATAGGTATAGTTTTTATAAGAGGTATATGGTTTTACTAAATCAATACTTTCATTAGAAAGGGTATTAGGTGGCATATTTATAAACATAGCAAAAATCAAATTAGAAAAATGTTATACTTTATTTGTACATTATTTTATTATTTACAAATTTTAAAAATTTAGAAATATTATTATTTACAATATCTAATGACAGAATATATGTTATTATTATTGATATAATAACACATAGCAATAAGTTTAGGGCATTATTTTGTATAGTTTTAGATATTCCAAAAAATGAACCTACTAAAAATATATGAAGTAAATATACTGATAAAGTGTTTTTACCTAGTTTACTTAAAAAGCACTTTTTACAAGTCATTAAATTTAATAAAGAAAATGTCATTATAAACCCTAAAAAGTATAAACACATTCTTATTAGTAGTCCTAGTTTTATAGGATATTTAAGGTTTACAAAAGGTCTGTCTAACCATAAAATTTCTACTGGAATAAAATCTGATATAGAAAAGAATATAGATATTAAAAATGTAATAATAACTAATAAAATAAAGATTAAATTATTTTTATTTCTTATCTTAGTTATCAAACTTTCATCAAAAAAATATCCAGCTAAAAAATATGGTAAAAATGTAATAGTTCTTGATATAGACATAAAATCATTAAATTCTATAAATAACCCTGATAATATACCTAAAAATAGTGATATTTTAAAAATATTTTTTATTTTTAAAATATAAGGTAAAACTAGTTTCCAAATAAACATAGTGTACAAATACCACATAGCCCAAGCAGGTGTAAAAAATGAATAAAAATCTGTAATACCTAAAATAACTAAAGCTATGTTCCAAGGTAATGTTATTATTAAAAAAGGTATTAAAAATTTTTCAAATGCACTATCTTGAGATTTTTTTAAATCTTTAGAAAAATAACCGGATATAAATATAAATGCAGGCATATGAAAAATATATATGAATGTATATATTATGTTTGCCAATTTATAATCATTTTTTAAAAGCTCTAAGCTATGACCAAAAACTACCAAGAATATTAAAAAACCTTTTAAATTGTCAAATAAAAGATTACGCTCTTTCACTAATTATAACCTCCAACAATTTGTTTTATAAATATAATAACTTAATAATGTTACATATTTATTACAAATTTAAAAATTTTTTTATTGTTGACAAAATATATAAAATTAATTAATATAAAAACATACTAATAGAGAGGTAAGAATTTTAATGAAAAATAAATTTAAAACTATATATAAACTATGGATAGATATTTTTATATTATTTTTTATTATATGCATAAAAATTTATAAAATATGTTACCCTAATGTTCAAAAATTAGGTAAAGGAAGTATAAAAGTTGCTTGTATAGGTGATAGCATAACTTATGGCTTAGGTGTAGAATTTAGAAGAAGTTTTAGTACTTATCCTGCTATACTTGCGCGATTATTAGGTAAAAAATATAAAGTTTTAAACTATGGTGCCAGTAGTAGAACACTTTTAAGTGATGGTAACCATCCTTATTATAAAACTAAATTTATAGAAAAATCAATAGAAGAAAAGCCAGATATTATTATTATTATGCTAGGTTCTAATGATTCTAAAGCTATAAACTGGAATAGTAAAAAATACAAAGAAGAATATTTAAATCTAATAAAAACATATCAAAATACAAATAAAAACTCTAAAATATATATTATGATACCACCTAGAGCTTTTATAAAAGTAAAAAACAATAAAAGTATACAAAATAAAATTATAAAAGAACAAATATCTCCAATAATAAAAGAAATAGCTAATGAAACAGGTGTTAATATAATTGATTTATATACTTTAACAAAAAATCACCCTAAATGGTTTTTTGATGGAGTTCATCCTAATAAAAAGGGTAATATATTTATTGCAAATTATATTTTTTATAAAATAAGTAATATTTAATATAAGATAAGTATTAACTATCTTATATTAAATATTACTTTTAGTTAGTATAAATAGCAAATTTTACAATCAAATGACTATAAAATAGATTTTAAAAAATATTCAAAATTTTTTGTAAAAATTTCATCTTGTAATTTAGTACGTTTTTTTATTTTAAAATCATTTTTACCTGCTTTTCTTAGTTTTTTACCTATATGTCTTCTTAATAAAAGTTCATCTATATTTTCATTAGTGTAAAGATAGCCATTTTGATTAATAACAAAACATTTTTTTGATAAACACATTGATGCTAAAGCATAATCTTGAGTTATTATAACATCATTTTGATTAGCCTTATTTAAAATTAAAAAATCTGAGCTATCTATGCCCTTATCTGCTATTATATAAGATATATTGCTATGTTCAAATTGAAAAAAATGTGATGTATCTGAAACTACCAATATTTTTAAATTATATTTTAAAGCAATATTAATAGCTATTTTAGTTACGGGGCAACCATCAGCATCTATTATTAGTTTCATAAATATTCTCCTATAAAATAAATAATTTTATAATGTAAAGTATCAAAAGATGCAGAGGATACAAAATATAAAAAATATATTTCATATTTTTACCTCTTTTACCATTATAAAAAAATATAAGCAAAAATGGTATAATTGTAAAAAAGTATAATCCTAATGAATTTATTATATATGTATTTGATAAGTATATATTTTTATTAAATATATAGTACAGTATGTTTGAAATATTATTTAAATATTTAATATTAACCCATATTATACCATATATTAAACAAATGTATTTATTTTTTGAAAAATAAAATATATATATTAAAAAAACTCCTAATATATCATAATCTGTTTTTAATATAAATGATATTGTTAATCCACAAAAAAGCAAAAAATATTTTACAAGAATATTAGCATTTTTATTAGATAAATATATAAAAAAACTCGCAAAAAATAAAGTAAAAACAGTATTTGTTTTATAAAAAATTTGTATACCTTCATTAAAGCATAAATCATAAATTGGCTCAGATATTATAGCTAATACAAAAAGATTTTTTAAGTACCTTTTTGTATTAGCTGTTTTTTTTAAACCTTCAGAAACCAAAAAGGCATATATAGGAAAAGCAAGCCTACCTATATATCTAATCCAAAAATGATTTGGAAATATAACACTGCCTATATGGTCTATAAACATTGTTATTAATGCAATTATTTTTAAACTAAAGCTTGTCATAAAATCACCTTAAACTATATACTATTAAAAATTATACTTTATAACTATTAAAAATTCAATAAGATTAGTATAAAAATTTAACTTTAGCATATACTGAAGTATATTTTTTAGGGGGGTATAATATGACCCAATTTAATGATTTAAAATTAGATAGTCAATTAAAAACAGCACTTAATATACCAGAAAATATGTTAGAAAAAAGCAATATAAATACAGGTTATAATAGTAAAATAAATTTATGGGAAGTGATAGTAAAATATAATGGTACGTTAGATAATATAAAAAATGATATGAATATAGAAGTTGAAATATTATCATCTAATTATGCCATAATAACTTTAAAAAAAGAAGAAATATATTTATTAACTTTATATAGAGAAATAGAATATATAGAACAACCACGAAATTTATCTATTGAGCTAGATACAAGCAAAAATAATACTTGTAGTAAAAGAGTTTTAGATAGTCCATTTAATTTGACAGGAGAAGGAACATTAATAGCTATTATAGATTCTGGCATAAACTATATTCATAAAGATTTTAGAAATGAAGATGGTACAACTAGAATAGCTTATATATGGGACCAAACCATACAAGAAAGTAACCCACCAGAGGGATTTAGCTCTGGCACTATGTATACTAAAGAACAAATAAATAATGCTCTAACATCTAAACAACCATTAGATATTGTAAAAACAACTGATAATATAGGCCACGGAACAGCAGTAGCAGGTATAGCTTGTGGAAATGGCATATCTTCTAATGGTAAATATGTTGGTATATCGCCTAAAAGTGAGATAATTGTTGTAAAAATTGGTGAAAAAGGTCGTGAATCTTTTGCAAGAAATACAGAAATAATGAGAGCTATAAAATTTGTTTTGGATAAAGCTATAGAACTAAATAAACCCATAGCAATAAATATATCTTTTGGTACAAATGACGGTTCTCATACAGGTAGTTCATTATTTGAAACTTATATAGATGATATGTGTAATATATGGAAAACATCTATAATTGTTGCAACTGGAAATGAAGGGTCTACATCACATCATTATACGAATATTATAAAAACAGGAGAAAATATTGAAATAGAAATATCAGTAGATACCAATTTATCTTCATTATATATAGTTTTATTTAAAAATTTTGTAGATATGTTTGATATAAAAATAATATCTCCTAGGG
>CALWSN010000118.1 GCA_944384215.1 uncultured Clostridia bacterium
CTAAATCTTGTAATTCATTAGAGAAAAATCCTCCTGATATTTTAGTAGATATATTTACAACAGAATCTCCTACTTCTTTAAATATAGAAGATGCACTATTAGATGTAAGTATAATATTGTCTTCTAAGCTAGCCTGAGTTAAGTTTGACACATCAAATTTAAAACTAGACTGTTCTTTTTTAGAAATAAAATTTTTAGATACTATAGCACCTGCACCTATACCTACCCCTAAAAATAAACAACAAGATGCAACTGCTGTTGATTTTAAAACAACTTTTGCTGCCTTTTTTCTTTTTTTCCTATTTTCTTGTTTCTTTTGTTGTTTTTCTTTAGCAATCAAAGCTTTTATTTCTGCTTTTTTTCTTTCCATATCTTCCATAGTTTTTTCTTCATTAGTATATTCATTTTTATTTTCTAAATCTGATATGTTTATAATATTATCATCTCTTTGAATAGTTTCTTCTATTTTTATTTCTTCGCCTTCTATATTTTTATTTTCTATATTATTATCTATGTTATTATTATCTATACTCATAATTATTACCTCCATTTGCTAATCTATACTTAAATTATATACATATAATTTGAATAAAATATTAATAATATGTAAACAATTGTAATAAATTTTAAAATACTTGTATATTTAAAATATAAATATGAATATAAATTTTAATAACACAAAAAACCATATACTTAATGTATATGGCTAAAAAATTACATTTTTAATGAGCTATTTTCATCTTTATTTTTTATTTATTAATTATCTATTTTTAGCAACATATGTTATAATTAAAATTATTAAGTAATACCTTAATTATAAAAATAAAAAGAGCTAGATAAAATCTAGCTCTTTTATTTTTCCGAACACAATACCCTTAACAAAATCACACAACAAGTTGATTATTTACCTCCCCAAATGGTAAAATATCAACTGTTAATACTTCCCCAAAAGTATTAACTATTTATCCCCCAAATAAAGTATAGTAGTATTTTATTTATATAAAAAAAGCTCTACAATGGATTACCAATGAGAACTTATAATACACAAAACATATTATTAACTAAAAAAATAATATTACATTTATTATAATTATAATCATTTGGTAACCCAGCCGTCATATGTAAAAACATTTAGACCTGTGGCTTTGCGTCCTCACCTTTCGATAAGTTTGCCTTTTTCAATTTCAAAACTACAATAAGTATATAACCTTTCTTGATTACATACTTATTGTATCACATATAAATATATGAGTCAATATAAAATTTTAACAAATTTTAACATAAATATTAACATTATATAAACATTTTTCACAAAAACAGTCAATTTATACTAAAATGCTGGAACAACAGCCCCTTGATATTTTTCTTCTATATAAGATTTTATTTCATCACTTGTTAATTCTTTATATAAAGCTTGTATTTCTAGTTTTGTTTCATTACCTTCTTTAACAACTAATATATTAGCAAAAGGTGAATCACTACCTTCAATAGCTATTGCATCTTCCATAGGGTTAAAGCCTGCTTCTAAAGCATAGTTTGTATTTATAACAGCCATTTTTACATCATCTAAAGCTCTTGGTAAAGCTGCTGCGTCCATCTCTATTATCTCAATATTTTTAGGGTTTTCTTCTATATCAAATATAGTAGCTTTATCACCAACACCCTCTTTTAATTTTATAACACCATTGCTTTCTAAAAGAAGTAATGCTCTTGCACCATTTGTAGCATCATTAGGCACTGCTATTTTATCTCCATCTGCAAGTTCATCTAAAGATTTAGCCGTTTTTGAATATATGCCCATAGGCTCTGTATGTACAGGCCCAACAGATACAAGTTTTTCACCTGTTTCTTCAACATAGTTATTTAAATAAGATGTATGTTGAAAAAAGTTTGCATCTATTTCATCTGCCGATAAGCTAGGGTTTAACACTGTATATTCAGAAAACTCTTTTACATTTAAAGTGATGCCTTCTTCTGCTAAATTGTCTACAACTTCATTTAATATTTCTGCGTGAGGAACACTTGTAGCACCTACCGTTATAGTTGTACTACCTGTGTCTTGTTGTTCTGATTGAGACGTTTGATTATCTGAGCTATTTCCACAAGCTGTAAGGCCTAAAAGTGTTATAGCTAATAAAGATGCTGTTAAAAATTTTTTCATAATACATTACCTCTTTTCTATTAAAAAAATTTATATAAACTTAATTTTAAGTTTATTTTTTATTTAATTTTTTACCTAAAATATTGCCAATAGTTTGAACTATTTGAACAAGTATAACCATTAATACAACACTTATTATTAATATATCATCTCTATATCTTTGATATCCATATGTAATAGCTATACTGCCAAGACCACCACCACCAATAGTACCCGCCATAGCAGAATAACCTATAATACTTATAACAGTTGTTGTAATAGTAGCTATAATAGATGATATGCTCTCTGGTATTAAAACTTTATATATTATTTGCCATTCGCTTGCCCCCATAGATATAGATGCTTCTATAACACCTTTATCTATTTCTTTTAAGCAAGCCTCTATCATTCTAGCCACAAAAGGAATGGCTGCAACAGTAAGAGGTACTATGGCTGCTTTAGAGCCTAAAGTTGTACCAACAATAAATTTTGATAAAGGAAAAACAGCAATCATTAATATAACAAAAGGTACACTTCTACCAATATTTACTATTATACCTAATATTCTATTTATTATTTTATTTTCTAATATACCATCTTTTTCTGTTACATATAATATAATACCTATAAATATGCCTAAAATAACAGAAAATAAGCTAGAAAAAAACACCATATATAAAGTTTCATTAAAAGCAGGCAAAACTATCTTTTTTAATTGTTCTAAATATTCTGCATTAAGATTCATAGTTTACCTCCTCTATTAAAACATTATTTTCTTTTAAATAATTTATAGCATTTTTTATATTTTCATCTTCTCCAGTTATTTTTATAACTAATGTTCCTATTAAAGTGTCGTCCATATGTTGTATGTTACCAAGTAATATAGATGCTTCTACGTTATATTTTGTTATCATTTTAGATATGTAAGGTGAAGTAGATGTTTCTCCTATAAATATACCTTTTATAACTATACCATTGCCATCTAAAGCTTTTCTATAAATATCATTATCTAGCTTAACATCAACAGAATCAAAAAAGCTTCTAGCAATTTTAGTTTTAGGTTTTATAAATACATCTGACACTAAGCCACACTCTGCTATCTTACCTTCTTCTAATATAGCAACTCTGTTACAAATATGCTTTATAACGTCCATTTCGTGAGTTATTATAATAATAGTAATACCTAATTTTTTATTTATATCTTTTAAAAGTGATAAAATAGACTTTGTTGTTTCTGGGTCTAATGCACTTGTTGCCTCATCACAAACAATAATACTAGGATTATTAGCTATTGCTCTAGCTATACCTACTCTTTGTTTTTGCCCGCCAGATAACATAGAAGGATACATATCTTTTTTATCTAAAAGCCCTACTAGCTCTAGAAGCTCTTTTACTCTTTTGTCTATATAGTCTTTAGGTTTATTATCAATTTTCATAGGAAAAGCTACATTTTCATAAATAGTAGAGTTCATTAAAAGGTTAAAATGTTGAAAAACCATACCTATTTTTTTTCTTGCCTGTCTAAGGTCTTTTTTTGATAATTTTATTATTTCTTGTCCGTCTATCTTTATGCTACCGCTTGTAGGAGTTTCTAATAGGTTAATACATCTTACAAGAGAGCTTTTACCAGCCCCGCTAAGGCCTATTATACCAAATATTTCACCTTTTTCTATATGTAAATCTATACCTTTTAAAGCATTTACTGCCTTTTCTCCATCTCCATATGTTTTAACAAGATTTTCTATTAAAACCATATTTTCACCCCACTAATTATTATATAAATAATATAAATTTAGTTAAAAATTATATATATTATATCACTATATATACATTTGTCAAGTTAAACAATAAACTATATATATTTTTGTTATTAATGTATAATACACAAGTAACAAAAGTATAAAAAAGGACTTAAATATAAGTCCTTTTTTATTATTTTTATTACAATTAAGGTGTGACTTACTAATTTTTAAATAAAATTTATAAATGATTTTGTTTTAAATTTTGTTTAAAAATATTTAGGAATACCTGTTTTTGAATACAAAGTATTCAAAAAATTGATTATAATTAAGTTGTATCTGTTTTTAACACAAATTATTCAAAAAGAGCTTTAGAAAATTCTTTAGCATCAAAAGGTCTTAAATCTTCTATACCTTCACCTACGCCTATAAAACGTACTGGTATTTTAAGCTCATTTTTTATAGCTATAACAACACCACCTTTTGCAGTACCGTCTAATTTTGTAAGCACAATGCCAGTAATGTCTGCCACTTCGCTAAAAAGTTTTGCCTGTTGTAGTGCATTTTGTCCTGTTGTAGCATCTAAAACAAGTAGTGTTTCTATTTGTGCATCTGGGTTTTCTCTATTTACTATTCTAGCTATTTTTTTAAGCTCTTCCATAAGATTTTTCTTATTATGTAGCCTACCTGCTGTATCGCATATTAAAAGGTCTGCTCCTCTTGCTTTACCTGCCTGTATAGCATCAAAAACAACAGCTGCTGGGTCTGAGCCTTCTTGGTGTTTTATAACGTCTATGCCACTTCTATCTCCCCATACTTGCAACTGGTCTATGGCTGCTGCTCTAAATGTATCACCTGCTGCTAATATAACTTTTTTACCTTCATTTTTATAATTATTAGCAAGTTTACCTATTGTTGTTGTTTTACCTACACCATTTACACCTATAATAAGTATAACACTAGGAGATTTTAAGCTAAATTCTTCTGTTTCTTCTTCTAAAATTTCTGATATAACACGCACTATAAGGTCTTTAACTTCTGATACTTCTTTTATTCTTTCTGCTTTTACAATTTCTCTAACTTTACCTATTATATAAATAGAAGTTTCTACACCTATATCTGACATAATAAGAGATTCTTCTAGCTCTTCAAAAAGCTCTTCATCTATTTTTGTAAAACTACTTAAAACTTGTTCTACCCCATTTAATATGCTATCTCTTGTTTTAGATAAGCCCATTTTTATTTTTGCAAAAAAACCTTTTTTCTTAGGCTCTTCCTCTGCCTCTTCTTCTTGTTTTGTTTCTTCTAAAGTGTCTGATGTATCTTCTTTTTTTTTATCTTCTTGAATATTTAT
>CALWSN010000119.1 GCA_944384215.1 uncultured Clostridia bacterium
GTTTTAGATAACTTTTCAATTAATATATCTTCTGTAACAGAAGAATTTTTAGCTTCTTCTATAATATAACCTTCTTCGATTATTTCTATATCATTAGTATATAATTTTAATGTAAGAGGCTTGTTTAATTTTGCTATAATATCTGCCTTTATTTCTTGTTTTCTAGTATCTTTATTATATAATTTTTTTAGTTTGTTATCTAAAGCTTTATCAAATGAACGAAAAACTAAATCACCTTTATTTATATTACCATTAATAGTAATATTTATTAAATCACCTTTACCTGCTTGTTTAGAAATATTAGTACCACAATGAGGCTTTGTTTTTGTCCAAATTTCTATACCATCTCCACCTATAACAGGTGCATTAAGCTTTATTGTACATTTTTTAGTTTTTTTGTTATAGCTTTCAACTATGCCTATTTGTAAGCCACTACTTTTAGGAGAAGGACTTATCATAGATTTATTAGACCAATTTTCATAATAACCAGTAATAGAGCTACCACCACGATTAAATATTTGTGTAAGTTCTTTTAAATCATCACTTTCTATACTAGAAAATGTATTGTTATCAACTTTATCAATATATTTTCTATAATTAGATGTTACACTTGCAACATATTCTGGACTTTTCATTCTACCTTCTATTTTAAATGTATGTATTCCAGATTTTACAAGTTTATCTATTATAGGTAGGGTAGATGTATCTTTAGGCGACAATAAGTAGTTATTAGCATAAATTTTATCATCTTTTATAAGTTTGTATTCCATACGGCAAGGTTGAGCACATCTACCTCTATTACCACTACGTTCACCTATAAGGCTACTCATAAGACAACGCCCAGAATAAGATACACATATAGCACCGTGAACAAATGCTTCTATTTCTATATCTGTATTGTGAGTAATATTTTCTATTTCTTTAAGCGTTAGTTCACGGCTTAATACAACACGGTTAAAGCCTAAATCTTGTAAAAATTTAACGCCTTCTATGTTATGTATAGTCATTTGTGTACTAGCGTGTAAACAAACATTTTTAAAATTATTTTTTATAAGATTAAATATACCTATATCTTGCACTATAATAGCATCTACACCATAAGAATATATTTCTGATACAAAATTTAAAACATTTTGTATTTCATTTTCTTTATAAAGAATGTTTAAAGTTAAATTAACCTTAACACCTCTAAGATGACAATAGTCTATAACAGATTTTAATTCTTCATTGCTAAAATTATTAGCACTTTGTCTAGCATTAAAATCTTTACCACCTAAATAAATAGCATCACAACCATTATTAACAGCAGATATCATACTATCCATTGAACCAACAGGTGATAAAAGCTGTGGTTTTTTATTGTTCAAAATATTCACCTAATTTCTAAAATAAAATTCATTAAAGTTATGGACAAATTGTACAAATTTTGTTAATATATATGTAATAATAAAACTAAATATATTAGTTTTTAACAAAAAATATACGATTTATATAAATAAATATGTAATACATTTGTTTATACATTACATAAATTCATATAAATTACAGATACAGTTTATTGTAATTTTTCTAACTGTGCTTTGAGATTTTCGATTTCTTCTTCTAAATCTAAGATTTGTAAATCTTTTTCTATCTCAAGCTCTTCTATATCTTTTATATTTGATAATTTAGTTGTAGTTTCGTTTAAATTATCTTTTAAATTATCTATTACAAGATTTTTTTCAGATAATGATTTTTTTAAATCTTCAATAATATTATTTTTTTCTAATATAGTGTTATTGAGCTTATTTTCTAAATTAGATATTATAGAGTCTTTTTGAGATAGTGCATTGTTTATTTTTATGTCTAGCTCAGAATGAAGATTTTTATTTTCTTCTAAAGCATTGTTAAGTTTCTTTTCAAGAGTAAAAATAATATTATCTTTTTCTTTTAAAGAATTATGAAAGTCAATATTCATTTGAGATTTTAAATTTTTATTATCAGATAAAGCATTATTAAGCTTATGCTCTAATTGAGATATTATAGTATCTTTTTCTGCTAAAGAGCTAGATAGCTTATATTCTAGCTTAGAGCTAATATTATCATTTTCTTCTAATGCTATATTAAGCTTTTCTTTAAGCTCAGATATAATCTCATCTTTATTATTTAAAATATCAATTTCTTCTTTAAGAGATAATATTTTGTTGTCATTTTCTCTTGTTATATTATCAATCTGATTTTTTAGACTTAATATAATGTCATCTTTTTCTTGTGATATATTTTTTATTTTATCTTCAAGATATGATATAGAATTATCTTTATTTTCACAAGCATTATTAAGGTCTTTTATGTTATTTTCTAATTCAATATTTTTAGAAGAAATTAAATTTAGCTTATTTTCTAAATCAGAAATGATTTTATTATTTTTGTTAAATAGTTGCCTTTGTTTAAATAAATCATCAGCTATATTAAGTGATAAAACTAATAAAAAGGAAGTAGAGTTTTTATTTAGATTACCATATATAGATGATAATTCTTCCATTTTATTGTTTATATATTTTGCAACACCGTTTATATATTCATCACTTTCATTTGTTGAAAGGTTATAATTTATATTACCTATTTTAACAGAAATAGTATGTTTATTAGTTTGATTATTAATATTATTTTCTACATTCATATAATTCACCTCAAAAAATAATATAATAATTATATCATATAAATAAAATTTATCAATTGTTTTAATAAACTTTATTAAAATAAGCAAGTTTATTGTAATAAAAAATAATAAAATTGGCATAAAAATTAATTTGTGTCAAAAAAATTAACATTTTATATAAAATAGTCTTTTATTTTTTTCATTTTTGATATAAAATATATAGAGATGTTTATTTTAGATAAAAACAAATATTATAAGTTTAATTATAAAAATTAAAAATTTATGAAAAGGAGTGGCTTTATTTATGATATCAAACCAAATATTACAAAGCACAATAGATGGGTTAAAAAATATTACTAGAAGAGATTTTAGCGTTGTTGATAGAGAAGGCAAGGTTGTTGTAACAACTGAAAAGGAAATGGCAAATACATTAATAGACGGGATAGAGTTTTTTATTAATAGCCCAGCAGAAAACCAACTTGTACAAGGTTATCAATATTTTAAAGTTTTAGATAATAACAGCACAGAATATATTGTCTTAGCAAAAGGCGAAGATGAAGAAATATATCAAATAGGTAAAATAGCTACATTTCAAATACAAAGCCTTTTAGTAGCTTATAAAGAAAGATATGATAGAGATAATTTTATAAAAAATCTATTATTAGACAACTTACTTCTTGTGGATATATACTCAAGAGCTAAAAAGCTTCATATTGAAAATGATGTTAAAAGAATAGTTTATCTTATTGAAACAGAAGTAGATAAAGAGCTTAATTCTGTTGATGTTATTAGAAATATTTTCCCAACAAAAGGTAAAGATTTTGTAACTGCTGTAGACGAAAAAACAATTATACTTGTTAAAGAATTAGAAGAAAAAGAAACAAAAGAAGATATAGAACATTTTGCTAATGAAATATATGCAAAATTAACAGAAGAGCTTAAAAATAAAATATTAGTGGCTATAGGTTCTATTGTATATGATTTAAAAAATATATCATCTTCTTTTAAAGAAGCTAAAATGGCACTAGAAGTTGGTAAAATATTTGAAGAAGAAAAAAATGTAATAAAATATGAACAATTAGGTATAGGAAGACTTATTTATCAATTACCAAACAATTTATGTAAAATGTTTGTAGGCGAAGTTTTAGATGGTATAACAATGGCATCTTTTGATGAAGAAACCCTTACTACTGTTGCTAAATTTTTTGAAAATAACTTAAATGTTTCTGAAACATCAAGACAGTTATATATACACAGAAATACTTTAGTTTATAGATTAGACAAATTACAAAAAATGACAGGCCTTGACCTTAGAAACTTTGATGATGCAATTATTTTTAAAATAATGTTAATGGTTAGTAAATATATGCAATATAGAGAAAACTTTAAATATTAACAAATTTTGAAAGGGCGATAAAATTGATTAAAGTAGACAAAGTTACAAAAATTTATGATAATGGTGCTGTTGCAGTAAATAATATTTCTCTTGATATTAAAAAGGGTGAATTTGTTTTTGTTGTAGGTTCTTCTGGTTCTGGAAAATCTACTTTTATGAAAATGCTTTTAAAAGAAGTAGAGCCTACCGAAGGTAAAATTATTATAGATGGAATAAATATAAATAACATAAAAAGAAAAGAAGTTCCTTTTTTAAGAAGAAAAATGGGAGTTGTTTTTCAAGATTTTAGGCTTTTACCAAGTAAAACTGTGTTTGAAAATATAGCATTTGCACTTCAGGTTACAGAGGCTCCACCAAAAGCTATAAGAAGAAATGTGCCAGCAATTCTTGCTATGGTAGGGCTAACACATAAAGCCAAAGTTTACCCTAATGAATTATCTGGTGGAGAGCAACAAAGAGTAGCTCTTGCAAGAGCTATAATAAATAAGCCACCTATATTATTAGCAGATGAACCAACAGGTAACCTAGACCCAGAAACAGCTTGGGAAATAATGGAGCTATTAAAAGAAATAAATGCAAGAGGAACAACAGTTGTTATAGCAACTCACGCTAAAGATATTGTTGATGAAATGAAAAAACGAGTTATAACTCTTCAAAAAGGTGTAATATTAAGTGACAAAGAAGGGGGATATAACTATGAAGATTAGAAGTGCTAAATACCATATAAAACAAGGGGCTAAAAGCATTACTAAAAATGGGTTAATGTCGGTTGCTTCAATAGCTTCTGTTGCAGCTTGTGCATTTATGCTTATAATATCTTTATGCATAGCTATAAATTTAGATAGAGCTTTAGAAAAAGTAGAAGAAAGTATAGGTATATCTTTATATCTTGGAGATGATGTTACAGAAGAAGAGGTAAAAGGGCTTTTTGAAAAGCTAGAAGCTATACCAAATGTAACAGATGTATTATATATGTCTAAACAAGATGCACTTAATTGGGCTAAGACTGAATGGGAAGATGACCAAGATATTTTATCAGGGCTTGAAGAAGATAACCCTTTCCCTAGGTCTTTTGAGCTATCTATAAACGGTGCTAAAAATCAAAAGCAAGTTATAAAAGATGTAACAAATCTACAAAAAGAGTTTGAAATACAATTAGTAGAAGCAAGAAATAAAGAAGAACAAGAAATACAAGATATAATAGAAAACCCTTTAAAAGAATCTACAACAGTTAATAAGTCAGAACAATCAACTCAAGCCACAACTCAAGCAAAAGATAGTACAACACAAGCTACATCTAGCAATCAAAGTAGTACAGAATCAGAAGAAATAACTGTTAGTATAGGTGATAAAGATTATGAATATATAGGTATTGAAAAAATAAGACATTCTCAAAAAGAATCTGATATATTATTAGCAGTTAATAATACAGTTAGAATAGCTAGTATTATTATAATTATTATTTTAGCTATTATATCTGTTGCAATTATTGTTAATACAATAAAGCTTACTGTTTATGTTAGAAAAACTGAAATAAATATTATGAAATATGTAGGAGCAACAGATTGGTTTATTAGATGGCCATTTGTTATAGAAGGTATTTTAATAGGTATTATTGGTTCTATTATACCTATTGTTATATGTATATTTGGTTATAGCGAAGTTACCAATTTAATATATGATAAAATGCCATTTGTAAAAAATTATGTAGAATTTAAAGATACATTATCTATGTTTTTAGCAATAGCTCCTGTAACAGTTATATTAGGTGCATTGTTAGGCGTTATAGGTTCTGTAAACTCAATTAAAAAACACTTAAATGTATAGGAGGAAATTAAATGAAAAAATGTTTTAGCTTAATTTTAACAACAACTATATTTGTACTTTCTCTTAATAATAGTGTTTATTCTAAAAGCGTTAGCGAGCTTAATAAAGAAAAAAATGAAATAAAAAATAAAATAGAAACATCTAAAGATTCTTTAGAAAAAGCTAAAGAAGAAAAAAGCTCTATATTAAAAGAGGTAGAAACACTAGATGCTAACTTAGATAAAATAGAAACAGAGCTTTCAAATTTACAAAAAAATCTTAATGAAACAAAAGAAAGCTTGGCAAACTCTGAACAAGAGCTTAAAGAGGCAACAGAGAAAAAAGAAAAACAATATGAAAGCCTTAAAGAACGTATTAGAGTTATGTATGAATATGGAGATAGTGGATATTTAGAAATACTTTTAGATGCCAAAGGTTTTACAGATTTTTTTAGAAGAATTGAATATGTAAACTATATTATGGAATATGATAATGAGCTTTTTGAAAGATATAAAGAAACAGAAGAATTTATTGCATTAAAAGTTGAACAAATAAAAGTTGAAAAAGAAAATTTAGAAATTTTAACAAAACAAACAGAGAGCAAAAAGCAAGAAGTAGAAAAAAATATAGCAGCAAAACAACAAATGGTTGCAAACCTTAGCAAACAACAAGCAACTTTAGAACAACAAATAAAAGATTTAGAAAAAGAAGATAAAGAAATAACAAATCTTATCAATCAGGCAAATGTTAAGGTAACAGGCTCAAGCAGTAATAAAGTTTATCCAGGCACAGGTGGACAGCTTGCACACCCAGTACCAGCTTATGCAGGGCGACCTTATAATGATGTATATGGATATAGAACAAACCCTATAAGTGGTAAAAAAGAGTTGCATTCAGGACTTGATTTGAAAGCAACTTATGGCACAGATATTGTTGCTGCTGAAAGTGGAACAGTTATATATTCTGGTAACAGAGGTGGCTACGGTAAAACAGTTATTATAGACCACGGTGGCGGTATGACAACTTTATATGCACATAACTCTCAGCTTGTTGTTAGTGTAGGTCAGCAAGTAAAAAGAGGGCAAGTTGTTGCAAAAGCAGGCTCTACTGGTTATTCTACTGGCGTTCACGCTCATTTTGAAGTAAGGATAAATGGTAAACATACAGACCCAGCACCATATTTAAGATAAATAATTAAATAAAGGAGGAGTAAATATGTCTAAAGGGGATAATATAAAAAGTAAAATAAATAAAAACTCAGATAAAAAAAGCTCTACTATAACAATAAGTATATTAATTGGCATTGCTTTGATAGCTTTTATTGGTATATTTTATCAAGTTTCTGTAAATAACTATGAATTAGGCTATGTATCTCTAAACCCGATAGACGTTACTCTATCCTCAGGAGAAGAAAGCCATAAAGTTTCTGTAAAAGTTACTTTGGGTGGTAAAAGTAAAGATTTAAACAAGTTAAATATGGAAAATGTTCAATTGTTCGTTAAAGAAACTGTTAAAAACTTAGACTATGATAGTATAGCTAGTGAAGATGGTAATGAATACATAAAAAATGTTGTTTTAACATCTCTTAGACAAGAGTTTGGAGAAGGCATTGAGCAAGTAAACTTAGATAGTTTATTAACAGATGTTACAGTTAATACTCAAGATGAAAATGTAACAGAAAACTCTAATCCTTCTGTTGATGAACTTTTAGAAAACTTTGGCTGGACAAAAAAGAAATAATATTTTGGAGGATAAAATGACTGAAAAAATATTAGATATATTGAAAAACAGTAAAGAATTTATATCCGGAGAAAAAATAGCAAAATCTCTTAATATTAGTAGGGCGGCTGTATGGAAAAATATTTCAAAATTAAAAAATATGGGGTATAATATTATATCTGTTACAAATAAGGGATATTTGCTTGTAGATGACGATTATATTTTTAATAAAATAGAGATAGAAAAAGAAATAAATACTTTTGTATTAGGCAAAAAAGTTTATTACTTTGATGAAATAGATTCTACAAATGAATATGCTAAAAAACTAATTAATGATAATATAGATGAAGGCACATTGATTGTTGCTGACAGCCAAAATAAAGGAAAAGGTAGACTTGATAGAAAATGGTTAAGCAATAAAGGTGATGGAATATTTTTATCATTAATTTTAAAGCCTAATATAGAATTATTTAGTATAATGCAGGTAACTTTATTGGCTGGTATATCTGTTTGTAATGCTATAAAATCTTGTACGGGGCTTGATGCAAAGATTAAATGGCCCAATGATATAATTATAGATAACAAAAAAGTTTGTGGTATACTTACTGAAATAAATGCACAAATAGATAAAATTTCTTATGTTATATTAGGTATTGGTATAAATGTTAATAATAGTAAATTTGATGTTGCTTTAGAAAATAAGGCAACATCAATATTTTTACAGATAAATAAAAAATTTGAAAGACAAAAAATAATAGCTACTTTTTTACAAGACTTTGAAAGTAAATATTTTAAATATATAAAAGAAAAAGATTTTTCTTTATTTTTAAATGATTATAAAGAGCTTTGTTTAAATATTGATAAAGATGTTAAAATCATATACAATAAAAAAGAAATAATTGGCAAAGTTATAGATATATCTTCTTTAGGAGAAATTATACTTGAAACAAAAGAGGGTATATTAAAAATTTCTTCTGGAGAAGTTTCTTTAAGAAATATTGATGGTAGCTATATTTAAGGAGTGATAATTTGGATAAAAAAGTTATATTTGCTACATCTAGCTATAATCAAAAATATTTTTTTGATGCAATATCAGAAAGTTTGCCTAAAGATATAAAAAATAAAATAAAAGAAATAGGTATATATTTTGTTAATAAAGTTGGAGGTATATTTAGCTTAGGCTTTTATAGTGATAACAGTCTTTTTATAGATTATAGCTTTTCGGAAGATGATTTTTTGTTTGATGAAATAGGTGCAAAGCTAGAAATTGAAAAAATTAAAAGAGAAAATAAAGAGCTTATATCTTCTTTAACTTTATGGTATAAAGTATATAATAAATCAAACTAGAATGGAGTTAATAAAATGAAGATAGGTAATTTTGAACCTGAAAATAAGGTTTTTTTAGCCCCAATGGCAGGTGTTACAGACGTTGTTTTTAGAACATTATGTAAAGAACAAGGCTGTGGACTTACATATTCTGAAATGGTTAGTGCTAAAGGGGTTATGTATGATAATAATAATACTAAAAAATTATTAGAAATAGATAAAAAAGAAGGAAAAGTTGCAGTTCAACTTTTTGGCTCAGACCCAAAAGTTTTAGCTGATATGGCTAAAAAACTTGAAGATAATGAAGATATAGGATTTTTTGATATTAATATGGGCTGTCCTGCGCCTAAAATAGTGAAAAATGGTGATGGCTCGGCACTTATGAAAAATCCTAAATTAATAGGAAAAATAGTTAAAGAAGTTTCTTCTGCTACTAAAAAGCCTTTAACAATTAAAATAAGAAAAGGGTTTGATGATGACTGTATAAATGCTTTAGAAATAGCAAAAATAGTAGAAGAAAATGGAGGCAGTGGTATAGCTATACACGGTAGAACAAGAGAACAATTTTATTCTGGCACTGCAGACTGGGATATAATTAAAAAAGTTAAAGAAAATGTTACTATACCAGTAATAGGAAATGGTGATATAACTAGCCCAGAAAAAGCTAAACAAATGTTAGAATATACTGGTTGTGATGCTATAATGGTAGGTAGAGCTGCTCAAGGTAACCCTTGGCTATTTAAAAGAATAACACATTATTTAAAAACAGGAGAAATGTTAGATAAGCCTTCTATAAATGAAAAAATAGATATAGCTATTAAACATTTATATATGCTTATAGAATGTAAAGGTGAATATATAGGCATAAGAGAAATGAGAAAGCATTTAGGGTGGTATATAAAAGGTATGCCTAAAAGTTCTGAAATGAGAGTTATAATAAATGGTATAGAAAATCCTAAAGAAATGGAACAATTATTACTTAGTATGAAACAATAATTATGCTAATATTATAATAATAAAAAATACCCTTAAACAAAGGGTATTTTTTATTATTATAATATTAAGGTATGGCTTTATTTTTTTATTTAAAATCTATAAATGGCTTTATGTTTTAAATTTTAATAAAGAAAAATAATAGTAATGCCTTTTTTAAATATAAAATATTTAAAATTGATTATAATTAAACTAAAAAATATATAAAAAATTAGATATATATATAGATAACTATTAAAAAATATGGTATATTAAAATATAATGATTATATAAGTAAAATTATAAAGTATTTTGTCTTAAAAAAATATACACAAAATGTTAAATTAGATGTATAATTAATATAAATAGAATATAGATTTTTAAGAGGTAATATTATGATAGTAAAAGATTTAATTAAAAATTTAAAATATATAAAATTAATTGGTAATGAAAATATAGAAATAACTAATCTTACAATAGATTCAAGAAAAGTGCAAAAAGGTTATATGTATGGAGCTATAAAAGGCTTTAATGTAGATGGACATAAATTTATTAACAATGCAATAGATAGTGGAGCATCTTTAATAGTTTGTGAAGAAATTGAAAATATAGAATATAATGAAAATATAGCTATTTTACAGGTAGAAAATACTAGAAAAGCATTAGCTACAATAGCTAAAAATTTTTATAATAACCCTACTCAAAATATAAACCTTATAGGTGTTACTGGAACTAATGGTAAAACTAGTACAACTTATTTTTTAGAACAGATTTTACTAGAGTATAAAAAGTCAGTAGGGGTTATAGGTACAATAGAAATTAGAGAAAACGGTAAAAAAATAGATTTTGATTTTGCTACAAGTACAACGCCAGACACAATAGAACTTAACCAACTTTTTGATACTATGATTAAAGATAATATAGATAATATAGTTATGGAGGTATCATCTCACGCATTAGAGCTACACAAAGTAGAAGGATGTGACTTTAACATAGGTATTTTTACAAACCTTACACAAGACCATTTAGACTTACATAAAAATATGGAAAACTATTGTAAAGCTAAAAGTAAATTATTTAATATGTGTAAAATAGGCATAATAAATTTAGATGATAAATATTCTGAAGATTTAATAAAAAATGCTACTTGTAAAATATTTACATATAGTATAGAAAAAGAAAGCGATTTACAAGCAATAAATATAGAATATTTTATGGATAAAGTTACTTTTGATATAAAAATTAATGATAAACTAGAAAGCTTTGTATTAAATATACCAGGTAGATTTAGCGTATATAATGCACTTGGCGTTATAGGAGCTTGTCTTATGCAAAATATACCTATTGATGTTATAAAAGAGGGAATAAAAAATATAAAAGGTGTGCCAGGTAGGATACAAACTATACCTAACAATAAAGGGTTTAATGTAATAGTAGATTATGCACATTCACCAGATGGGCTTGATAATATAATAAAAGCTGTTAGAGAATTTACAAAAGGTAAGGTTATAACAATATTTGGCTGTGGTGGAGATAGAGATAGAAAAAAACGCCCTATTATGGGTGAAATATCTGCTAATTTATCAGATTATACTATAATAACATCAGATAACCCTCGTTCTGAAGTGCCTGAAGATATAATTGATGAAATAGAAACAGGTGTAAAACCTATAACAAGTAATTATGAAAAAATAACTAGCCGTAAAGAAGCTATTTATAAAGGTGTTGCTATTGCAAAACCTAATGATAGTGTTATAATAGCTGGTAAAGGGCATGAAGATTATGAAATATTTGCAGATAGAACAATACATTTTGATGATACAGAGGTAGCAAAAGAGGCTTTGGAGGAATTATAAAATGAAACCTATATTTATAGAAGATGTTATAAAAGCTGTAAATGGTTGTATAAACAATAATATTGATACTGAAAATATTTTTATAACAAATATTTCAACAGATACAAGAAATATTAAAAAAGGTGATTTATTTATACCTATAATAGGTGAAAATTTTGATGGACATAATTTTATAGATATTGCTTTTGAAAAAGGTGCTATTGCTTGTCTAAGCCAAAAGAATATAGTTTCGGATAATTTATTAATAAATGTTAAAGATACTAAAGAAGCTTTAAAAGATTTAGCTATGTATTATAGAGGGTTATTTAATATACCAGTAATTGCTTTGACAGGTAGTGCAGGAAAAACTACTACTAAAGATATGTTAGCATCTTGCTTATCAGTAAGATATAATACATTAAAAACACAAGGAAATTTTAATAATGAAATAGGATTACCTCTAACCGTTTTTAATATAGAAAAAGATACAGAAGTAGTGGTTTTAGAAATGGGTATGAACCATTTTGGCGAAATAAGTGCTCTTAGCAAAATAGCAAAGCCAGATATAGCACTAATAACAAATGTAGGAGTATCCCATATAGAAAATTTAGGTAGTAGAGAAGGGATACTTAGAGCTAAATATGAAATATTTGAGTATTTAAAGCCTAATGGTATAAAAATATTAAATGGTGATGATGATATGTTATCTACATTACAAGAAGATAAAACAAATTGTTATTTTTATAGTGTAGATAAAAAATTAGATGCTTATGCTACTAATATACAAGAAAAAGGTATAGATGGCATAGAGGCAACTATAAATTATTTTGACAAAAGTTTTGATGTAAAATTACAAATACCAGGAAAACATATAATATCAAATGCCTTAGCAGTTACTTTAGTTTGTCATACTTTAGGGCTTACAGAAAATGAAATAAAAAAAGGTTTAGAAGATTTTACACCTACTAGTAAAATGAGAATGGATATTATAAAAACAGATGAATATACAGTTATAAATGATGTATATAATGCAAATCCTAATTCTATGAAAGCAACTTTAGATGTTTTAGCTACTACTGAAGGTAGAAAAGTTGCCATACTTGGAGATATGTTTGAGCTTGGCAGCTATACAAATGATATGCACTATGATGTAGGACTCTATGCCACAGAAAAGGAAATAGATGAGCTTATATTTATAGGTGAGCATAGTTATTATATGCTAGAAGGAGCAAAAAGTAACAAAAATAGTAAATCTAACATAAATTATTTTAAAACTCAAGATGATTTTATAAAAAATTTAGATAGACTATTAAAAAAGGGGGATGTTATACTTATTAAAGCATCTAGGGGTATGAAATTAGAAAACACAGTTGATAAAATTTTAAGGAGAGAAAATAATGCAATTTGATTTATATTCGGCAATTTATTCAATATTAATAGCTTTTATTATTAATATATTTTTATGTCCTACTATTATACCATTTTTAACAAGATTAAAATTTGGTCAAAATGTTAGAGATGATGGACCACAAAGCCATCTTGTAAAATCTGGCACACCTACTATGGGTGGAATAATGATTTTAATAAGCTTAGTTATATCATCATTATTCTTTTTAAAAGGTAATAAAGATGGTATAGCAGTATTATTTGTTACAATAGGATATGGTATAATAGGGTTTATAGATGATTATATAAAAGTTGTAAAAAAGCGTTCATTAGGGCTTAGAGCTTATCAAAAAATAATAGGACAGCTTATTATTACAGGGGTATTTTTATATTATTTATATAATTATTCTAATGTTGGTACTGATATTTATATACCTTTTACTAATGGTAAAACATTAGAGCTTGGTATTTTATTTATACCGTTTTTCTTTATAGTTATGGTAGGTACTGTTAATAGTGTAAACTTAACAGATGGACTTGATGGGCTTGCATCTGGTGTTACTGTATTAGTTGTAGTATTTTTCTTATTTAATGCATTATCTATAAATAGAGGACTTTTACCTATAACAGGTGCAGCTGTTGGAGCTTTGCTTGGCTTTTTATTATTTAATACACACCCTGCTAAAGTTTTTATGGGAGATACTGGTTCGCTTGCTCTTGGTGGTTTAGTTGCTAGTATAGCTATAATAATGAAAATGCCTTTATTTATAATTATTGTAGGTATAATATATGTTTTAGAGGCAGTTTCTGTTATGTTACAAGTTGGGTATTTTAAGCTTACAAAAGGTAAAAGGCTTTTTAAAATGGCACCAATTCATCATCATTTTGAACAATGTGGTTGGAAAGAGGTTAAGGTAGTTGCAGTATTTTATATAATAACTGCCATAGCTTGTTTAATAGGTTTTTTAGCTATAAAAAATTTTTAATTTTATAGTATTATTTAAAATATATAGATAAAAATCTATAATAAAATAGGAGGCTTTTATGTATGGAATTTTACAATAAAAATATACTTGTTTGTGGTGTAGCAAGAAGTGGTATATCTGCTAGTTTAATGTTAAAAAAACTAGGAGCAAATGTAACTATACAAGATTTAAAAAATGAAGAAGATATAGAGCAAATAAATATATTAAAAGAAAATAATATAAATTTATATTTAGGAAAAAATCCTAACAATGAACTAATAGATACTATGGACTTAATGGTTATAAGCCCAGGCTTACCAACAGATTTAGATTTTGTAAAATATGCTAGTGAAAAAATACCTGTAATAAGTGAAATAGAGCTTGCTTATTTAGTATGTAAAGCTCCTATTATAGCTATAACAGGAACAAACGGTAAAACAACAACTACAAGTCTTTTAGGTCATATTTTAGCTAAATATAAGAAAACTTATGTTGCAGGTAATATAGGTACACCTTTTTCACAGTATGCTTTAGATATAGAAAAGGATAGTATAGTTGCTTTAGAACTTAGTAGTTTTCAGTTGGAAAGTATAAAAACATTTAAGCCTCAAATAGCATCTGTTTTAAATATTACAGAAGACCATTTAAACAGACATAAAACAATGGAAAATTACATAAAAGCAAAAGAAAGAATATTTAAAAATCAAAATGAAGATGATTTTTTAATATTAAATTATGATTATTTAGAATGTAGAAAAATGGAAAAAAAGGCTAAATCTAAAGTAATATATTTTTCTACAAAAGAAAGTATAAAAAAGGGAGCATATTTAAAAGATAATTATATTTATATAGATAATTATCCTTTTATAAATACAGATGATATAAAAATATTAGGTGAACATAATATGGAAAATGTTATGGTAGCTATATTAATGTGCCTATGCTATAATGTGCCAGCAGATGTTATAATAGAAGCTATAAAAACATTTAAAGCAGTAGAACACCGTATAGAATACGTAGATACAAAAAAAGGTGTAGAATATTATAATGATTCTAAAGGTACAAATACAGATGCAACTATAAAAGCTATTAATGCTATGAAAAAACCTACATATCTTATTGTTGGTGGTTATGAAAAAAATGCAGATTTTTTACCTATGATAAAAGAATTTAAAGATAAAGTTATAAAGGCTATTATTATAGGCCAAGTTAAAGAAAGGTTAGCAAAAGATTGTGAAAAACTAAAATATAATAACTATGTAACAAAAGAAAGTTTCTTTGAAGCTATAAATTATTGTTATGAAAATGCAAAGCCTGGAGAATGTGTGCTATTATCACCAGCTTGTGCTAGCTTTGATATGTTTAAAGATTATGAAGAAAGAGGTAATATTTTTAAACGCTATGTAAAAGATTTGAAGGAGTGATTTTATATTGGCTACATCAAGGAGAAGTTCACATCTTAAAACAAGCGAAAGACAAAGAGTAAACAAACGTAATAATATAAGAAAGTTTGAGATAGAACAGGTAGAAGAAGTTATTATACATAAAGGGAAAATAGACCCTATAATTTTATTAAGTCTTATTATTCTTGTTACCTTTGGAGTAATAATGGTTTTTAGTGCTAGCTATTATGTAGGTAAGACAAAATTTGATGATATTTTATACTTTTTTAAAAGACAATCAGCTTTTGCTATTATAGGATTTGCTTTATTACCTATAATAACAGCTATTGATTGGAGATTATATAAAAATTTCTCAAAAATAATATTTATAGTGTCTAATATATTTTTGGTGTTAGTTTTATTTATAGGTGATGAAATAAATGGGGCTAAAAGATGGTTACAGATTGGACCTATTGGCTTTCAGCCATCAGAAGTTGCAAAGGTAGGTCTTATATTATATTTATCAAAATTTATATCTGATAATGAAAATATCTTAGATACTTGGGAAGGATTTATTAAATGTTGTCTTATAATGGCTATACCTACTGGTCTAGTTTTATTAGAAAATACTAGTACTGCTGTTATAATGGCAATCATAGGTATGTCTATCATATTTGTAGCTTCACCAACTATAAAATATTTTTTGCCTATTATTGCAGGAGGAGTTTTAGGTCTTGCTGGTATTATTATGTTTGGTGATTCGTTTAGGATGGCTAGGGTTCAAGCTTGGTTAAATCCATTTGCAGAAGATGTTAAATCTGGTACAGGGTTTCAAACAGTTCAATCTTTATATGCAATAGCATCTGGTGGTTTTTTTGGGCTTGGTATAGGTCAAAGTAGACAAAAGCTAGGGTTTATACCAGAAGCACAAAATGATATAATTTTTTCGGTTATTTGTGAAGAGCTTGGGCTTGCTGGTGCTACAATATTTATATTATTATTTTCTATGATAATATGGAGGGGCTATATAACAGCTATGCGTTCTCCGAAATCTTATATGAGCTATGTATGTGTAGGTATAACAACTATGATAGCCGTTCAAGTTATTATAAATATTGCCGTTGTTACTAATACTATGCCTAACACAGGTATACCACTTCCTTTTGTTAGTTATGGAGGTACATCTTTATTGATAATGATGGCTTGTACTGGTTTGATACTAAATTTTTCTAGATATTTTAAAGATTAAAGAGGTTAACTTATGAAAAATATAGCAATAATTGTTTGTTCTGGGGTAGGCAAGAGAATGAATAGCAATATACCTAAACAGTTTATAGAGGTTAATAATAAGCCTATTATTTGTTATACAATAGATAAATTTGAAAAATGTAGCGAAATAAATGAGATAATAATAGTTACAAATAAAGATTATATAGATTATTTTAATAATTTTATAATAAATAAATATAACTATAAAAAAATAACTAAAGTTATAGAAGGTGGAAAAGAAAGACAAAATTCTGTTTATAATGGTATAAATTGTATAGAAGATAAAGATAGTATAGTGCTTATTCACGATGGTGCAAGACCTTTTATAAAAGAAAGTGATATAATAAATGTAATAGAAAATACTAAAATATATGAGTCTTGTATCTTAGGTGTTAAAGTTAAAGATACTGTTAAAATATGCAAAGATGGATTTATAGAAAATACACCTAATAGGGAACATATATGGTTAGCACAAACACCACAAGTTTTTAAATATGATATAATAAAAAAAGCATATGATTATGCTATTAAAAATAATATCTTTTTTACAGATGATGCAAGTGTTGTAGAAGCATTTAATAAAAAAGTAAAAATTATTGAAGGTAGCTATGATAATATTAAAATAACAACTAAGGAAGATTTAAAATTTTTCGATAAAAACTAAAGATATATCTTAATTGTATTAATAAAAGCTAATTGACATTTATCAATTAGCTTTTATTAACCCTATTTATGCTTATAAGCATAAATATATCTATTATTAATAATAGATATAAAACTATTTTAAGTTGTCTTTAATATTTTCATAAGGTTCTGGTTTTGCAAAGTAATAGCCTTGTGAAAAATGTATATCAAGTTCATCTATAATATTTTGTATATCTTCAGTTTCTACAAATTCAGCTATTAACTTAGCATCTAGTTGTTTTCCTAAAAATACAATAGTATTTAAAACTTTTCTATGCATAATATCACTATCTATATTTTTAATTATACTACCATCAACTTTTATAAAATCTGGGTTAATTTTTGCAATTTCCATAAAGTTAGAGTAACCAGTACCAAAATCATCTATAGCAATTTTTACATTATGTTTTCTAGCTCTATCTATAAATAATTTTAACATCTCCATACTTCTAAAATTTTCATCTTCTAAAATTTCAAAAGTAAAATTACCATTATTTTGTATATTTTCTAATTTTTCAAAAATAGCATTTTGAAAAAATTGAGAATTTATATCATATGCAGAAAAATTTATAGAAACATTAGTTTTTAAATTGCTAAAAATATCTAATACTTGCTCTACCATCATTTTGCTTAAAGAAGGGTACAAATTATATTTTTTTGCTATCTCCATAAAGTGGTAAGGTGTGTATATTTTACCATCTTTATCTCTTATACGCATTAGAGCTTCATATTTATTTATAGTTTTTGCTTCATTATCATACATACCTTGAAAATAAGGTATAACCCAATTATTTTTTATAACTTCATTTAATAAATGAATAATTTCCATTTCGTTATCAAATTCTATTTCTTTTTCATTAGAGCTATTATATATTAGAAAATATGTTTGTAAACTTTTACATTTTTGAAGTGTTTCTAAACCACATTCTAATAAATCTTTTTCATTAAAGACAATAGCAAATCTAAATATCATAAGTTCTTCTCTGTTAGGAAGTTTTATAAATTGAAAATTTTCATATATTTCATTAATAAAATTTGCAAATTTATTATCATTTATACTTTCACCAACAGCTAAAAATATTGTATTATCATTTAATGCATATATATCATAATTATTATTATATGCAGAATAATTATCTATAAAGTTTGATAGGGAATTTACAACATTTTTTATAATTTCATAGTATGTTTCTTTACCAACCCTTGAGATAAGAAGCTCAGAGTTTTCTAATTGAATCATACATATTTTATTAAAGTTACGAGTTGTTTTTTCGTGTAAAAATTTTATACTGTTATTTATACTTAAGTTAGAATCAACATAAATGCGTTCTTCAGAAATTTCTTGATGTAGAAGAATTTTCTCTAAAAGTTGTTTATTTTGTTCAGTAATTGCTGCACTTTGTTTACGTAAAACAATATTTAGTAAATTTTCAGTATCATCTTTTATTTTATATAGTTCATCAAAAACAGAAAAATCAACATTTAGTTGTTTTGAGTTATCTTCAGATATACCAAAAAAACAACAAGAGCCATTTAAAAATTCATTTTTACCATTTATATAAGATACTTCACCCATTATAAATACACCACATATATTTTTACCAAAAGGGCTTATCTCCCATTTAGCACAGTTACTTAAATATAGCTTTCTAAAAAGGCAAGTATATATAAATAAATTTTCTACCGGCTCTTTTTTTATACTATTACATATTCTATATGTTTCTTGTACACATTTCATTGGGCTAACATAACCTATTCTAAATTGAGTATTATCTTCTAGTTTTGAAAAATAGATAGACATATTTTTAGTAAAAGAGTCATACTTTATAAACCTTGTAACATTATTAGAATTATGACCTTGTAAAATTAGAGGAAATCTAACTAAAGTATCATTTTCAGCAATTGCTTGCCAATCTGTATATTCTTTTAAATCGGCCATACCAAATTGATTTTTACACCATTCTATGGCAGAAGTATTATCTACTTCTAATATTGTACTTCCGTTACAAGAGTTTAGATTATAAACTTGGCTAATAGGTTCGTGAGCAACATTAACATCTGTAAATATATGTAGTTTATTAGATACTATGCTAGCAGTAACTATTGAATTTTCTAATATACCATCTTCTGTAAAAACATAAGGTGGAAGATTTTTT
>CALWSN010000120.1 GCA_944384215.1 uncultured Clostridia bacterium
GTAAAGAAGAATTACAAAATATAATTAAAGAAGATAAAAAAGCAACTTTACATTGCCATTTTTGTAATAAAGATTATGAATTTAATGAGCAAGATTTAATAAATCTTTTAAATGAATGTTCAAAATAATATAAAAAGGGATATACTGTGTATATCCCTTTTTATTTAAAATTAATTACTTTTTACTTGCTTTTTTTCTAAGGTTAGAATCTAATATTTTCTTTCTTATTCTAAGATTTTCTGGTGTAACTTCTACAAGCTCATCATCTGTAATAAATTCTATACATTTTTCTAAGCTCATATTTATAGGCGGAGTTAATTTTAAAGCATCATCTGCCCCTGATGAACGAGTGTTAGTAAGTTGTTTTCTTTTACAAACATTTACTTCCATATCGCCACTTCTAGCATTTCTACCAACAACCATACCAGAATATACTTTTGTAGCAGGGCCTATAAATAAATCTCCACGTTCTTGTGCATTATAAAGACCATAAGTTACTGCTTCACCAGATTCAAAAGCTACTAAAGAGCCTTGAGGACGGCTTACTATTTCACCTTTATATTCTTCATAGTCATTAAATATTGTATTTAATATACCATTACCTTTAGTATCTGTTAAAAACTCACTTCTATAACCTATTAACCCTCTAGCAGGTATGTTAAATTCTAATCTTGTATAACCACCTTTAGATGGCACCATATTTATCATTTCGCCTTTTCTTGTGCCAAGCTTTTCTATAACGTTACCTACAAACTCTTCTGGAACATCTATTGTAGCTATTTCCATAGGCTCATAACGTTTACCATCTATATCTTTAAATAAAACTTCAGGACGAGATACTTGGAACTCATAACCTTCTCTACGCATAGTTTCTATTAATATAGATAAATGTAGCTCTCCACGTCCACTTACTTTAAATGAATCTGCACTTTCTGTATCTTCTACTCTAAGGCTTACATCTGTGTTTAATTCTTTTTGCAATCTATCTCTTAAATGTCTACTTGTAACAAATTTACCTTCCATACCAGCAAATGGGCTATCATTTACAGAAAAAGTCATAGCGATTGTAGGCTCTGAAATTTTATTAACTTCAATAGGTTGTGGGTTTTCTATACAAGCAATAGTATCACCTATTTGTATATCAGGTATACCACTAACTGCTACAATAGAACCAACTGTTGCAGATTTTACCTCTACTCTTTCAAGCCCTTCATATTCATAAAGTTTATTTACTTTTACCTTATAATTTTTTTCTGGGTCATTAAAGTTTACAACACAAGCATCTTGGTTTACTTTTATAGTACCATTTTCTACTTTACCAATACCTATTCTACCTACATACTCATTATAATCAATAGTAGTAACAAGCATTTGAACACCTGCCTCCATATCACCTTCTGGAGCTGGTATATAGTCTATTATTGTATCAAAAAGGCATTTCATATCGCTAGCTTCCATAGCTTTGTCTGCCTCCATAGATGCTTTACCTGCTTTTGCAGATGCAAAAACAAAAGGTGCATCTAACTGTTCGTCTGTTGCATCAAGCTCTATAAAAAGCTCTAATATTTCATCTACTACCTCATCTGGTCTAGCCTCTGGTTTATCTATTTTGTTAACACATACAACAACAGGTAATTTTAAAGATAAAGCATTTTTTAAAACAAATTTTGTTTGAGGCATAGCACCTTCATAAGCATCTACAACAAGTACAACACCATCTACCATTTTTAAAACACGCTCAACTTCTCCACCAAAATCTGCGTGTCCTGGAGTGTCTACAATGTTAATTTTTTTATCTTCATAATATACAGAAGTATTTTTAGAAAGAATTGTAATACCTCTTTCTCTTTCTATATCTCCCGAGTCCATTACTCTCTCTCTAATAACTTGGTTAGACCTAAAAGTACCACTTTGTTTTAAAAGTTCATCAACAAGTGTAGTTTTACCGTGGTCTACGTGTGCTATAATAGCAATATTTCTTACATCTTCTCGTTTGTTCACAATATTTTCCTACTCTCTAATAAATTTTTTAATCTAAATAGTCAGTCAAATTATTTTAACATAAAAAGTGCATATTTTCAAGTTTAATAAATAGATATAATCTAATACATATTTATTTATTAAACTTTTACACAAAAAAAGCTAGGCTTACCTAGCTTAAAACTAGCGGAAGAGGGATTTGAACCCCCGACACCACGGGTATGAACCGTGTGCTCTAGCCAACTGAGCTATTCCGCCATAATCTATATTTATAATAAAGTGGGAACAACAGGGCTCGAACCTGTGACCCCCTGCTTGTAAGGCAGGTGCTCTCCCAGCTGAGCTATGCTCCCACAGTATCGTTAATGGGAACAACAGGGCTCGAACCTGTGACCCCTTGCTTGTAAGGCAAGTGCTCTCCCAGCTGAGCTATGCTCCCACATCTAACGACAAAATATATTATAGCAATATATGAATAATATGTCAAGCATTTTATTAAATAATTTTACAAAAATAATAAATATTTTATAAAGTTATTAACATTATAAAATATTTATTAAAAAGATGTATACTATAATTAAAAATAAAAGCTACTTACAAATTATAAGTAGCTCTTATTTTTTACTATTTTAGCTTAAAAAAATTGTTAGCTATATTTATATCTTTAGCTATTTGTTCTTTAAGCTCATCTATACCATTAAATTTTTTGACACTTCTAACCCAATCATAAAAATAAACTTCTATATTTTGATTATATAAATTTTGGTTAAAGTCAAAAATATAAGTTTCTATTGTTCTATGATTATTGTTTACAGTAGGGTTTGTGCCTATATTAGTTATACTATCATATAATTTATTATTATATTTAGTTTTTGTTATATAAACACCATCTGGTGGCAATAGCTTATTTTTAGGTGGTATAATATTAGCAGTAGGAAAACCAATAGTCCTACCTAGTTTATTGCCTTCTACTACCTTACCAAAAATATAATAAGGTTTATTAAGCAATAAATTAGCTTTTTTAATATTTCTATCGTTTATACATTCTCTAATAATAGAGCTACTAACTCTTTCACCATCTATAATAATATTAGATATTTTTATAACTTCTATACCCTTTTCTTGCCCTAGTTTTTTAAGTATATCCACATTACCAGACCTATTTTTACCAAAACAATAGTCTTCACCAACAACAAGCACTTTGCAGTTTAATTTGTCTATTAAAATATTAACAAAGTCTTCTGGGCTAATATTAGAAAAATCTTTTGTAAAAGGATATTTTATAAAAAAATCTATGTTTTCTTTTTCCATTTCTATATTTTTTTCTTCTTCAGAAAAAATATAAAAAAATGGCATAGTATTTTTTATAATCTCTAAAGGGTGAGGGTTAAAAGTTATTACAATAGATTTTAAATGTTTTTCTAATGCATATTTTTTAGTAGTTGTAATAAGTTTTTTATGGCCTATATGTATACCGTCAAAGTTACCTATAGTAACAACTGTTTCTTGTTTATTATCATCAAAAATATTAAAATTGTCTGTTATCTTCATTTTTCACCTCTATAACAACATAGTTAAAGGCTTTATACAGTCTTGTAAAACAATATATATACCAATAAGATTGTTATCTTCATCATATATAATTATCTTTTCATCTTGCTTTAAATCTTCTTTATTTTTTACATAATTAAAACTTATTTTATTACCATTATATAAAAATTTACCAGCTTTATTATAAACAGTAAATTTTTTATAATCTACCAAAACACTATCCATAGGCATTAAAATATCATTTAACCTATTTTCTTCTAATATTTTGTCTATATCATCTAATTTTATAGCATTATTTATATAAAAGTTACCTGTTCTAGTTCTTAAAAGATAGCTCATATGTGCACCACAGCCAAGCTTATTGCCTATATCATTACATAAAGCTCTTATGTAAGTACCTTTTGAGCAAAGAACAGTTATTTCAAAATTTTCTTTATCTATAAACTTAGTCACTTCTATATTATATATAGTTATTTTACGTTGTTTTCTTTCTATTTCTTTACCTTCTCTAGCCAGTTCGTAAAGTTTTTTACCACCTATTTTTATAGCAGAATACATAGGAGGTGTTTGCATTATTTCACCTTTAAATGAATTAACTACATTTATTATATCATCTTGGCTACAATTAACTATTTTTTCTTCTATAATATCTCCTGAGCTATCTTGAGTAGTTGTAGTTTTACCAAGTGTTACAATAGCTTTATATTCTTTTATAGAAGATGCTATATATTCTGATAATTTAGTAGCTTTGCCAACACATATAGGCAAAACACCCATAGCATCTGGGTCTAGGGTGCCAGTATGCCCTGTTTTAATTTTACCTAGCTTTTTTCGCACGATATTAACAATATCGTGCGAAGTAAAGCCTCTTTCTTTATATATATTTATAACACCAGATATATTTTCCATATTTATCATCTTTCTTTATAAATTATACACTTCTTATTTCTTCTAAAATAGCCTCTTTAGCTTGCTCTAGGGTCATATCTTTAATAGTTGCACCAGCTGCTAAAATATGACCACCACCACCAAACTTACTTGCTATTTGGTTTACATCAATAGCTTTAGACCTAAAGCTTGCTTTTATAGATTTATCTTCTTTTTCATATAAAAATATAGCTACATTCATACCTTTTGTATCTAGTAAATACTGTACTATACCACCAGTATTTTTATTTGTACAACCTAAGCTTAATATTTCTTCATTAGATAAAGTAGATATAATTATATCATTTTCTATATATATGTTGTTTATGCTTTTAGCAAGAAGCTTGCTATTTTCTAAAGAATGCATAGTAAGTATATTAGAATGTATACAAACACTATCTACACCTATATCTATAAGCTCACCTGCTATTTGGTGAGTTCTTTTAGTTGTACAATTATGTTTAAATCCGCCTGTGTCAAAAACTATACCTGTATAAAGAGCAGTTGCTATATCTAAATCTATATTACCTATATAATCTATTATTTCAAATACAATTTCAGATGTAGAAGAAGAGCTAGGGTTTACTATATTTAATTTACCAAAATTATTATTGCTAATATGATGGTCTATATTTACTGTATTTTTAGCTTTTTCAAAAACATCTTTAGCAAGGCCTAATCTTTCTATATCACCACAATCTAAACTTATAAATAAGTCTATATCTTGTATATTTTCATAGCCTTCTTTATAAACCATATTATGCCCTTTTAAATATTCAAAGCTACTGCCATATTCTTCTAATAGTATAATAGGTTCTTTACCCATTTTTTGCAAGCTCATACCAAGAGATAAAGATGCCGATATAGCATCTCCATCTGGAGATGTATGCCCAGCTAAAACTATTGTTTTGCTATCTTTAATTAGCTGTACAAATGGTTCTATATTTTGATAAATATTATTCATTTTTATTTACCTCATCTATTAACTTTGATATTCTTATACTATATTCTAGAGAATCATCAAGCTCAAATTTAAACTGAGGAGTGTTTCTTAGGTTTATTCTCATAGCCACTTGTTTTCTAATAAAACCACTAGCATTTTTTAAACCTTCCATAACTTCTTTTTTCTGCTCATCATCACCTAAAACACTAACATATACTTTACAATATTTTAAATCGTTAGTAGTTTCTACTTTTAAAACACTTGTCATTACCCCAATGCGAGGGTCTTTAAGCTCAGAGCGAACTATTTCAGATAATTCTCTTTTTATCTCATCATTTATTCTTATCATTCTTGTATTATTTTTCATAAAAAATCATTCCTTTAGTGTGGTATTTGCTCCATTACAAATGCTTCTACTTGGTCACCTTCTTTAATATCATTAAATTTATTAAATAAAAGACCACATTCGTAACCTGCATTTACTTCTTTAACATCATCTTTAAATCTTCTAAGAGCAGCAAGCTCGCCTTCATATACAACTACACCATCTCTTATTATTCTAACTTGAGAGTTTCTAACTATTTTACCATCTGTAACATAAGAACCACCAATAGTACCCACGCCAGATGCTTTAAATATTTGTCTAATTTCTGCGTGTCCTGTAACTTTTTCTTCATATACAGGGTCAAGCATACCTTTCATAGCAGCAGTTATATCTTCTATTGCATTGTATATTACACGATATAATCTAACGTCTACTTTTTGGTCTTCTGCAACAGATTTAGCAGTATTTTCTGGGCGAACGTTAAAACCTATAATAATAGCATTAGATGCACTAGCAAGCATAACATCAGATTCTGTAATAGCACCAACACCACCGTGAATAGTACGTATTCTTACCTCTTCGTTAGATAATTTTTCAAGGCTAGAGCGTACTGCCTCAACAGAGCCTTGAACATCTGCTTTAATAACTATGTTAAGCTCTTTCATATTACCAGATTGTATTTGTGTAAATAAGTCATCTAAAGATACTTTTTGTGGTGTAGATTTAATCATATCTACTCTATCTTTAGCTATAACAGCCTCTGCCACTTGTCTTGCTTGTTTATCGCTTTTAGCTACATAAAAACTATCACCAGCAGATGGCACTTCGCTAAGACCTAATATTTCAACAGGTATAGATGGGCCTGCTGTTTTTACTTTTTGACCTTTATCGTTCATCATAGCTCTTATTTTACCATAAGAAGAACCGGCTACAATAGGGTCACCTACTTTTAATGTACCACTTTGTACTAATATAGTAGCAACAGAACCTCTACCTTTGTCAAGCCTAGCTTCTATAACAGTACCTCTAGCTCTTTTCTTATGATTTGCTTTAAGCTCTTTCATCTCTGCAACAAGAATAATCATTTCTAAAAGATTGTCAATACCTTGTTTGCTAACAGCAGATACTGGCACACATATAGTATCACCGCCCCAGTCTTCTGCTAAAAGCCCATATTCTGTAAGTTCTTGTTTAACTCTATCTGGGTTGGCACTTTCTTTATCTATTTTGTTAATAGCAACAATTATTTCTACACCTGCTGCTTTTGCGTGGTTTATAGCCTCTATTGTTTGTGGCATAACACCATCATCTGCTGCAACAACAAGTATGGCAATATCTGTAACGCTTGCACCACGCATACGCATAGCTGTAAAGGCTTCGTGACCTGGAGTATCTAAAAATGTAATAGGTTTATTATCAATAGACACTGTGTAAGCACCTATATGTTGTGTAATACCACCTGCTTCTTTTTCTGTTACACGGCTTTTTCTAATAGAGTCTAAAAGAGATGTTTTACCGTGGTCTACGTGCCCCATAACTACAACAACTGGTGGTCTTTCTTCAAGATTTTTTTCATCATCATCTTCTTCTTTAAAGGCTTCTTCTAATATATCAACCTCTGGTGCTTCTTCTGTTAATACGTCAAACTCTTCACATATAGAAGATGCAAGGTCAAAATCTATTTCTTGGTTAAGATTAGCCATAACGCCTCTTTTCATAAGACGCATAACTAAATCTGAGCTTGTTGTACCTAGTTTTTCTGCAAGTTCTTTTACTGTTATTGTTTTTTCTAACTGTATAATTTTTATATCATCATCTTGATTTTCAATATTTTCATTTATCATAACTTCTTTTTCTTTTTTACCCTCTTTTTTATTTTGTTTAGATTTTTTTTCTTTTTTATTTTCTTCTTTCTTATCTTTAGAAACACTGGCTATTTCTACATCTGCTATTTCTTCTTTTTTATCTTCCTTAGGAGAATTTTCTTCTACGTAATATTCTAATATAAGCTCTGCATCTTTTTCTTCAATGCTACTAGAATGACTTTTAACTTCTATACCAAACTCTAATAATTTTTCTATAAGCTCTTTATTTTCAATATCCTTTTTAATTGTTTCACTTATTTTTTTTCTAAGTTCGTGTACTCTAATTTTTCCCAAATAAATCACCCCTGTTTAATATCATTTTCTATATATTGTTTTATCTTATTGCAAAATCCTTCATCTAATATAGCAAACACAGTTCTGTTTATTTTGCCTATGCTATGGCTAAGGATTTCTTTTTCACCATATATAACATATTCTACTTCATAATAGAAAGATTTATTTTCAAATTTCTTTTTAGTATTTTCAGATGCATCATTAGCTATTATAACATATAATGCACTACCATCTTGTAAAGCTTTTTCTACTGCAAACTCGCCTGATACTATTTTACCTGCTTTTTGGCATATAGAAAGCATAGATAATAATCTTTTATTCATTTAAACTCAACTCATTTCTAAGTTTTTCATATATATCTTTTGGTATAGCTGATTTAAAAGAACGTTCTAGTCCTTTAGATTTAAATGCTTTTTCAAGGCATTCTACATTTTTACATATATAAGCACCACGTCCAGACATTTTACCTGTCAAATCTATACTGTATTGATTTTCGTCTGTTCTAACAACTCTGATAAGCTCTTTTTTTTCTTTCATTTGTTGACAACCAGTACATTTTCTAAGAGGAACCTTCTTTTTAATCATATATAGCCTCCTATTCGTATATATCTTCTATATTTTGTGTATCTTCATATACTTCTTCTTCGTTTTTATCTAAAATTTCTTTGTCTTGTTCTAAATTTTGTTTAATATAAATATCTTTATTATCAAAATCTACAAAGTTTGTTAATTTAGCTTGTTCTTCGCTTTTAATATCTATTTTCCAACCAGTAAGCCTAGCTGCTAAACGTACATTTTGACCTTCTTTACCAATACCAAGAGAAAGCTGGTTATCAGGTACTATTACTTTAGCTGTTTTTTCTTCTTCATTTAACTCTATTGCCAATACTTCACAAGGTTTTAAAGCTTCTGCTATATAAATTTTAGGGTCTTCATTCCAGTTAATAATGTCTATCTTTTCGCCTCTAATTTCTTTAATAATAGCATTTACTCTGTTGCTATTATTACCTATACAAGAACCTATTGCATCTACGTTAGGGTTTTTAGAATAAACAGACATTTTAGTTCTAGAGCCTGCTTCTCTAACTATACCTTTTATCTCTATTGTGCCATCATATATTTCTGGTACCTCAAGCTCAAAAAGTCTTTTTACAAGGTCTGGGTGTGACCTAGAGCCTGTAAGCTTAGCACCTTTTGTAACTTTTACAACTTGTGTTATATAAACTTTTAATCTATCGTGTACGTTGTAAGTTTCTGTTGCCACTTGTTCTTTAGGTGGTATAACTACGTCAATAGGCCCAAGAGATACTATTACATTTCTATTTTCTATTCTTCTTATAACACCTGTGTCTATATCATTTTGTTTAACAACAAATTGCTTATAAACTTTTTCTCTTTCTGCCTCTCTAAATTTTTGAACAACAACCTGTTTTGCAGCTTGTGCTGATATACGCCCAAAGTTACGAGGCGTTACAGGTATATCTACAATATCTCCATATTCATAATTAGGGTTTATTTCTTTAGCATCTTCAAGAGATATTTCTAAAAATGCATCATAAACATCTTCTGTTACTTCTTTTTGAGCAAAAACTTTTACATCACCTGTTTCTCTGTTTATATCTACTTTAATATTTTGTGATGTACCAAAATTCTTTTTACAAGCTGATATTAAAGAATTTTCTATTGCTTGAAAAATTTCTTCTCTATCTATACCTTTTTGTTTTTCTATTAGCTGTAAAGCTTTCATAAGTTCACGGCTATTCATTATATTATCCTCCTTAAAAATTGTATTTATACAATTAATATATATTTTACTAAAATGATTTATTTTTAATGTAAGTTTTTAAAAAATTACTGCCAAACGACATATTGCAACATCTTTTCTATCAAAGCTTATCTCTTTACCATCTTCATTTATAACTATTTTATCATCTATAAGGCCTATAAGCTCACCTTGAAACTCTTTAACCTTATCTATTGGCTTATAAAGCTTTATATCTACAATACGCCCTTTATATTTTATATATTCACTATCTTTTTTAAGAACTCTATCTATACCAGGAGAGCTAACCTCTAATATATATGCTTTATCAATAAAATCATCTTGTTCTAGTTTTTCTTCTAAATATCTGCTAACTGTTTCACAGTCGTTAATAGAAAAACCACCTTCTTTATCAATATAAAGTCTTAAATAATAGTTAGCACCTTCTTTTACAAACTCTGTTTCTACAAGCTCATAGTTATTTTGTTCAATAATAGGCATAACATATTCTTCTACTTTTTTAATAATATCTTTTGTTTGCATAAATAGGCTCCTTTCTTAAATTCTTAATTATCATACAAAATGAGAGTGGGCAAAACCCACTCTCTAAAGCCAAGTAATATTATGTTTACATTATACCATTAAATAGTATTTATTGCAATAGATATTTTTATTATTTCATACCAATAAACATACCTAATATATAAGGCACTAACCATATAGCCCATACAACTATGCTAAATTTATGAAAAAATCTTTTTGCCTTATCATCTTTTTTAATTATAATAACAGTTGCCCAAATAGCGTGAAAAGCCATTAATAATAAAGCTATTAATCCTGTTATACCGTGAGCATTAAAGCTAAAACCACCTTCAGCAATCTTGCTCATAATAGTAGTTCCTACTGTATCACAAACAAACCCAAACCAAAATAAAACGGTATGAAATATAGTAAGCTCACCTTTTTTCTTCTCTCCAAAAACACCTATTGTGTAAAAAACAAGTGCTAATGTAATAAAAATAATAGCCATAATAAGTAAACTAGGCATATAATAACCTCCTTAATTTTATACAACACAAAAATGAACAATGTTCATTTTGATTAATTTTACTACCTTTTATTTGTATTGTCAAGTTTTAAATTAGTATTTTTAATAATTTATATTAAAACCAAGTATTAATAATCTATTTATATTAAATATAATAAAAAATACCTTAAATATATACATTTAAGGTATTTTTTATTGTAGACAAAATAACATTAAAGTAGCTTATACACATTTTTATGCTTGCATAAAAATTTTAATCACAAGACGGGGCTTTGCCTCGGATTGTGTAAAAAAGCCAGATTTTTAGGGGCTTTAGCCCTT
>CALWSN010000121.1 GCA_944384215.1 uncultured Clostridia bacterium
TCTTCTTTTATTTCTTCTTCAACGTTTGTCTGTTGTTCTTCTTGTAAATTAATATTTTCTTCTAAATTTTCTTCTTTTTTACCCTTTTTAAACCATTTGAAAAATGCCATTTTTATTCTCCTTTAAATTTTTTCATATTCTTTTGCATCTTTTAACTCTACTGATATAACCTTAGACACTCCTTGTTCTTCCATAGTTATACCGTATAATATATCTGCTATTTCCATAGTACCCGTTTTATGTGTTATTAATATAAACTGATTGTCTTTAGAAAATTTCTTTAAAAAGTTTGCATATCTTAAAACATTAGCATCATCTAGTGCTGCTTCTGTTTCGTCTAACACACAAAATGGAGAAGGTTTCATTCTAAGTATAGCAAATAATAAAGACATAGCAGTAAGAGTTCTCTCTCCACCAGATAAAAGCGTTAAGCTTTGTAAGTTTTTGCCAGGTGGCTGTGCAACAATATCTATGCCAGATGTTAATATATTATCTTTATCGGCTAAAATAAGCTCTGCTTTACCACCACCAAACATATCTGAAAAAACTTTACTAAAGTTTTTATTTATTAAAGAAAACTGTCTTTTAAATTGCTCTTCCATTTCTGTAATTAATGTAGCTATTATATCTTTTAAATCGTCATCTGCTTTTAATATATCTTCTCTTTGTTTAATATTAAGCTCATAACGTTCTTTTACTATTTTATATTCTTCAATAGCCCCAACGTTTACATTTCCTAAGCTAGATATTTTTGCCTTAAACTTATTTTCTTCTTTTTTAAGCTCATCAAAAGATAAATTTATATTTTCATAGTCATTACAAGCACTAGCATATGTTATTTCATATTCTTGCCACATATTATCACATAATATTTCTATTTTTTCTTCAATATTTTCTTTTCTAGCTTCTGCTTTTACCTTTTTATTTTCTATATCCAAAATATTTTTATTTATACTAGATATATCTTTTGATAAATTGTTTATATTATCATTTATATTATTTTTTTCTTGTTGTAAAATATTTATTCTTTCTTTTAAATTATTACTTTTTTCTTTCAAATTGTCAATGTTTTTTTGTATATATCTAATATTTTCATTTAAAATATCTTGTTTATCATTGTTATCTTTTATTTTACTATCTAAGCTAATATTAGTTTGTTTTAAAGTATCTATATCATCATTAAACCTGTGTATATCTTTGTTGCTATTTTCTATTTGATACTCTATTTCTTTTATATCAAGATTTAATTGATTTATATAATTAAAGCTTGTATCTTTGTTAATCTTTTCTTCTTCTATTTTGCTTTCAAAAGTTAATATATATTCTTTTAAATTTTTTATATCTTTATTTATAGTGTTAAGTTGTTGTTCTAGGCTTTCGTTGTCTACATAACTTTCTTTTAACTGGTTGTTTATAGCCTCTATATCATTATAGCTATTTTTTATGATATTTTCTAAATCTTTTATATATTCATTAATCTGGCTTATATCACTTTCTAGTTTTATTTTTTCTAAAGTTATTTTGTTAAGAGTTTCTCTATCTTGTTCAATATTTTTTTGTATATTAGCCAAGATTTCTTCTTTATTTTGTATAACATTTTTATTTTTATTAATATTTTCTTCTAATATACCAATATTTTCATATATATCTTTTATTTCTCTACCCCTAGAAAAAATACCACCAGATTTTTTATTAACACTACCACCAGTTAAAGCACCACCAGCATTTATAAGCTCTCCATCTAGCGTTACAACCTTATACATATATTTATACTTTTTAGATAAAAATATACCGTTGTCTATATTGTCAATAATAATAGTTCTACCCAATATGCTAGACATAATATCACTATATTTATTATCAAATTTTATAAGGTTATCTGCTATACCTATTACGCCTTTTTCTTTTAATATATTATCTTTATCTTGTATAGGTTTTGGCTTTATAGATGATATAGGTAAAAATGTTGCTCTACCTTTTTTAGTTTCTTTTAAATAGTTTATAGCTATTTTAGCATCTTCTTCTGTGTTAGTAACAATATTTTGTATAGATCCACCAAGAGCTATTTCTATGGCTGTTTCATATTGTTTAGGAACAGATATAAGCTCACCTATGGCACTACATATACCTGAAAATTTACTATTTTTTTCTTTTTCTTTTAATATAGCTTTTACAGAACCAAAATATCCTTCATAGTCTTTTTCTAGCTCTTCTAATATTTTATATTTATTTTTAAGCTCTATATATTTTTTGTTATCTTCATTATTTATTTGTTTTATATTGTTAAGCTCTAATTTATTTTTTTCAAAGTCTATATTATATAAATCTATATTTTGGCTTATATTTTTTTCTTTTTCTTTCGTATCTGTAAGATTTTTTTCAAAAACCATTTTTCTAGTTGTTCTCTCATTAATCTTACTTTTATATAAGCCTATTTCTTGTTCTAATTGTTTTAATTTTTCTTTTAAGCTATCTTTAGAGGTTTTATAAATTGTAAGTTTGTTAGATATTTCTGCTGATAGCTGCATTTTTTCAACTATTTGGTTATTTATATTTTTAAATTCTTCTTCATTTTTATCCATTTTAGCAGAAATATTTTCAAATTGAATATTAAGCTTATTAAGTTCATCTTTTTTAAGGTTATACTCTAGTTTTTTTGCCTCTACGCTAACTTTTATAAGCTTTATTTCATCATTTTTCTTTTCTATAAGCCTATTATTTTGATTTTGTTCGTCTTTTATACGGTTTATATCATCGCTTATAAACTTTATATTTTGGTTATCAAGATTAATATTATTTTGATTTTGCTCTATACTAATATTTACATCTGATATTTGATTATTAATGGTTTCTATTTCTTGTTCTTTTATTAAAAGACTTTCTTTTAACTGTTGTTCTTTTTTAGTATATTTTTCAATATCTTGCTCTAAAGATATTATTGTATTATTTAAAGTTTCTATACTATTTAATATTTGTTTTATATTATTTTCTGCTAGTTCATATTCTGCTACAAATAAATTTATACGTATATTTTTTAAATTTTCTGATAAAACTAAAAATTCTTTTGCTTTTTCTTGTTGTTCAAAAAGAGGCTTTACCTGTCTTTCAAGCTCACTTATTATATCATTTGTTCTTATAAGATTTTTTCTAACTTCTTCTAACCTATTTTCTGCTTGTATTCTTCTATTTTTAAATTTTGTAATACCAACAGCTTCTTCAAATAAAGCTCTTCTATCTTCAGATTTATTGCTTAATATAGCATCTATTTTACCTTGCCCTATAATAGAATAACCTTCTTTACCAATACCTGTATCCATAAAAAGCTCGTGTATATCTTTAAGCCTACAGCTTGTGCCATTTATATAATAGCCACTTTCACCAGAACGATACACCTTTCTAGTTATAGCCACTTCGCTATATTCTAAAGGTAACTTTTTATCTGTGTTATCAAGATACATAGTAACTTCTGCAAAGCCAAGAGGTTTTCTATTTTTAGTACCTGCAAAAATAATATCTTCCATCTTGTCTCCACGTAAAGTTCTAGCACTTTGCTCACCTAAAACCCACCTTATAGCATCTGATATATTGCTTTTTCCACTACCATTAGGCCCTACAACCCCTGTTATACCTTGTCTAAAATCTAAGCGTATTTTTTCAGGAAAGGACTTAAAGCCTTGTATTTCTAGTCTTTTTAAAAACATAATACTCCTCTTTCTATAAGATTTTATGCTTTATCTTCAGCCTTTAATATTTCTATAAAATCTTCAACTTTTTCTTTTAACGTAACGGACAAATCTTTTCTAACTATAACTTTACTAAGGGTTTTTTTAGCCTCATCTTTATTGCCTATCTTGTATGCTAAATAGGCTAAATTATATAAAAATTGATTTTCTTCCATATCCATTATAGGAAATTTTTCTTCTATGTAAGCATCGTTATACCAATTGTAAGCGTGCTTATTATATTCTAGTTCTTGTTTTTCATCATTTATATCTCCATATATAAATGCCAATTTTTGTGCAATATAAGCTCTTTCTGATGCACTACCATCTTTAATATGTGCAAAATATAAGGCTATTTTGTATCTGTCTATTGCAATATTTGCATCATAAACTGGTGGATATTTTTTGGGCTTATATTCTTTATTTACATTTTCTTTTATAGCCTTTACTTGCCTTACCATAGTTTTATCAAAAGTTTTTGAAACAGCTGCATATCCGCAGTTATCACACATTATAACATAATAATAATCTGGCATAAGAGGTTTAAAATGGGCTCTAAGGCCTAAGTCCATCTCTACAAAAACAGTTTTACCTTTTTTTATTTCTCTAGCTTTAAACTTTTTATCACATACAGGACAAACATAACTTTTATCATATAATCTATCTTCTAAACTTTCATTTTTATCTTCCATAATAGCCTACTTCCTTTCATAAAATATCTATATTAAATAATAATTTTTTGATTTTGTGTTATCTTAGTATTATATCATTATCACATTAAAAAAATCAATATTTTAGGTTTATTTTTTAACTTATAAATTATTTTAATATAAAACATTGTATTTATTAAAAAATTGTTGTACTATTATTATAAATAAATTTAATTAAAGGAGGTTTTTATGTCTTATATAGTTTTAGACTTAGAGTTTAACCAAGCATATGATTTTGAAAAAAATAAAACTATACTGCTTATACCTTCTTGTAGGTTTGAGATAATACAAATAGGAGCAGTAAAGTTAGATGACAATTTTAATATAATAGATAAAATAAATCTTTATATAAGACCAAACCTTTATAAAGAAATCCATCCTTATGTAAAAGATATAACAGGACTTTGTGAAGAATTTTTGCAAGATAAACCTTTTTTTAAAGATGCTTATATAGATTTTGAAAAATTTTTAGGCACAGAAGAGCATATTTTCTGTGTTTGGGGTAATGGAGATTTAAAAGCTTTATATAGAAATTTATCTTATTATAATATGTTAAAATCAGATTTAATATTAAAATATATAGATGTGCAAAATTTGGCAACAAAATTTTTAAAATATAGTAAAGGTGGTTGTATAGGCTTAAAAACAGCAATAGAGCTTTTAGAGCTACCTATAAAAGAAGATTTTCACGATGCTTTAAACGATGCTTTATACACTGCAGAAATTTTTAAAAAAATTTCTCCAACAAAGCTACCACTTAAAGTGTTTAATTCTAAAAATGTAAAGAAAAAATAAGGAGGATATTATGGATAAAATAGATAAGCCATTTAAGGTTGTGTCTAAGTTTAAACCAACAGGCGACCAACCAAACGCAATAGAAAATTTATCGTCAGGCTTTATAAATGGTAAAAAGTTTCAAACACTTCTTGGTGTTACAGGCTCTGGTAAAACTTTTACAATGGCAAATATTATAGAAAAGCTAAACCGTCCTACTCTTATTTTAGCTCATAACAAAACATTAGCAGCCCAACTATATAACGAGTTTAAAGAGTTTTTTCCAGAAAATGCAGTAGAATATTTTGTAAGCTACTACGATTATTATCAGCCAGAGGCTTATGTACCATCTTCTGACACATTTATAGAAAAAGATTCTTCTGTTAATGATGAAATAGATAAACTTAGGCACTCGGCAACAGCAGCTCTTTTTGAAAGACGAGATGTTATAATAGTGGCTAGTGTTTCTTGTATATATGGTTTAGGAGATCCTATCGACTATAACGAAATGGTAGTATCTTTAAGAACTGGTATGGAAAAAGACAGAGATAGTGTTTTAAAAAAGCTTATAGAAATACAATATAACAGAAATGATTTAAACTTTATACGAGGTACTTTTCGTGTTAGAGGAGATGTTTTAGAGATATTCCCTGCTGGTTCTTCTAATGTGGCATATAGAGTAGAGTTTTTTGGTGATGAAGTAGATAGAATAGCAGAAATAGACTCTCTTACAGGTGAAGTTTTAGGCTTTAGAAACCATATAACAGTTTTTCCTGCATCACATTATGTAACAAGTAGAGAAAAGCTTATGGAGGCAGTTAAACGTATACAAAATGAACTTCAAGAACAGCTACAAAAGTTTAGAGCAGAAGAAAAACTATTAGAAGCACAAAGGCTTGAACAAAGAACAAACTATGACATAGAAATGATGCTAGAAATGGGCTTTTGTTCTGGTATAGAAAATTATTCTAGGCATTTATCTGGTAGAGATGCAGGCTCTACACCACATACACTTATAGACTATTTTCCTGACGATTTTCTTATGATAGTAGATGAATCTCACGTTACAGTACCACAAGTTAGAGGTATGTATGAAGGAGATAAATCTAGAAAATCTACCCTTGTAGAATATGGTTTTAGGCTACCATCTGCCCTTGATAATAGACCACTTAAATTTGAAGAGTTTGAACAAAAAATAAACCAAATGTTATTTGTATCTGCAACGCCTAATAAATATGAAAAAGAACATACAGAAAATACAGTTGAACAAATAATACGTCCAACAGGGCTTTTAGACCCAGAAATTTTTGTTCGCCCTGTTAAAAACCAAATAGATAATCTTATTGGTGAAATAAACAAAACTATTGAAAAAAATGAAAAAGTTTTAGTCACTACCCTAACTAAAAAAATGGCAGAAGATTTAACAATATATTTAAAAGAAACAGGAATAAGAGTAAGATATTTACATTCAGATATAGACACATTAGAACGTTTAGAAATAATTAGAGATTTAAGGTTAGATGTTTTTGATGTTTTGGTAGGTATAAACCTTTTAAGAGAAGGGCTAGACATACCCGAAGTATCATTAGTAGCTATTATAGATGCCGATAAAGAAGGCTTTTTACGTTCAGAAACCTCTCTTATACAAACAATAGGACGAGCAGCTAGAAATGCCAATGGTAGAGTTATTATGTATGCCGATAAAATGACAGATTCTATGCAAAAAGCCATTTCAGAAACAAACAGAAGAAGAAACCTACAAGAAGAATATAATGAGCTACACGGTATAATACCTAAAACTATAACAAAAAAAGTACACGAAATAATAAAAGCAACAGAAAGTGTTGCTCCTAACAAAAAATCTAAAAAGCTTGATAAAGACCCAGAGTCTATGAGCCAAAAAGAACTTTTAGAGCTTATAGCAAAAAAAGAAAAAGAAATGAAAAAATATGCTGCTGATTTAATGTTTGAACAAGCTTCTGTTTTAAGAGATGAAATAATAGAGCTAAAAAAATTATCTTTACGCTGACTTTTTATATTTTAAAAAATTTTTTTAACACATTAAAATTTATACTAAAAAATATTACGCTATAAATGGTTAAAAAACTTAATTTTTATATGGGAGATAATCTATGAGTATAAAAAAATTTTTAATAATGGTAATACTATCTTTTTTTGTTATAACATTTACTATAATTAATATCTTAAGTATATGTTATTTAGCATTATATTTTTTTCTTGAACTTGATTATCTAATAAGTCTATTTTTAGGTGATTCTGCAAGTATTTTACCTCCCTTTGCTATCTTTAATATATTTTTAATTATATTCTTAAAGTTTTATTTAATTTTACTACCTTTTGTATATATATGTCACTTTGTTTTAGAAAACCAAATTAAATATATTAAAGAAAATACTATTAAAACACTACTAATATTAAAAAATATTTGTTATATAAATGTTATATATAACAGCTTATATTGTATTTTATTTTTTACAACATTTATTTTTTCTATTTTTGCTATTATTGTTAATCTTACCTGTGGTTTAATTGCAACAGCACTAATTGCAATGATTAATAGTATTTTAGTTTTATTTAAAATAAAAAATTATACTTATAATTATATTAAAAATAATATAAAATTAATCGAAAGTTTAAAAAAAGATAATTTTATAAAAAATACCTTAAAAAGAAACTTTTTTTTATTTATTATTGCTTTAATAGTGAGTGAATTATTATTAAATCTTCTGACAATATAATTAGATTTATATTGTAGCAAAATTTAGATATAATCTAGCTTAATTATTTTAATAAAAAACTAATTAAATATAATAATAAAAATAAAACTTAAATATTGTTATATTTATTACTGTATATAAAAACTATATAATTTTTAAATTATAGAAAGGAGATAATAATGCATAAAGAACAAATAACTATAAAAGGTGCAAGAGAAAATAACCTTAAAAATATAGATTTAACTATACCAAGAGATAAGCTTGTAGTTTTTACAGGGCTTAGTGGCTCTGGTAAGTCTAGTCTTGCATTTGATACTATATATGCAGAAGGACAAAGAAGATATGTAGAGAGCTTATCTTCTTATGCAAGACAATTTTTAGGACAAATGGAAAAACCAGATGTAGACTATATAGAAGGTTTATCTCCTGCCATATCAATAGACCAAAAAACAACTAATAATAACCCTCGTTCAACAGTAGGTACTGTTACAGAAATATATGATTATCTTAGGCTATTATATGCAAGAATAGGTATACCTCATTGTCCAAAATGTGGCAAAGAGATAAAAAAACAAACTATCGACCAAATAGTAGACCAAATATGTGAGCTAGAAGAAAAAACAAAAATACAAATTTTAGCCCCTATTGTTAGAGATAGAAAAGGCGAACATATAAAAATTTTAGAAGATGCTAAAAAAAGTGGTTATATAAGAGTGCGTGTAGATGGAAATATATATGACCTTTCAGAAAAAATTACTTTAGAAAAAAATAAAAAACATAATATAGAAATAGTTATAGATAGGCTTGTTATTAGAGATGATATAAAAAAACGCCTTACAGACTCTATAGAAACAGCTATGAGCCTTACAGATGGCATAATAATTGTAGATGCTAATGGTACAGACTTAAAGTTTAGTCAAAATTTTGCTTGTGAAGACTGCCATATAAACATAGAAGAAATAGAGCCTCGTTCTTTTTCTTTTAACAACCCTCACGGTGCTTGTGAAGAATGTACAGGCCTTGGTGTAAAGCTTATTTTTGACCCAGATATAATTGTTCCAAACCCAGAGCTATCTTTATCACAAGGTGCTATTAACGCATCTGGTTGGAACTCTATTAACAATACAAACTCTATGTCTAATAGTATATTTTATGCACTATCAGAAAAATATAACTTTTCTTTAGATACTCCTTATAAAGATTTGCCAGATAAAATTAAAGATATTTTAATGTATGGTACAAAAGGCGAAAAAATAGATATACAATGGGAAGGGCAAAATGGTTATAGAGAATATGCCTATGCCTTTGAAGGTATAGTTAATAACCTTGAGCGTAGATACAAAGAAGCATCAGATGTTATGAAGCAAGAGCTTGAGCAATATATGGTAAATGTAACTTGCAAAAGCTGTAAAGGTGAAAGGCTAAAGCCAGAGATTTTAGCAGTTACAATTAACAATAAAAATATATCAGAAATAACTAATTTATCTATAAAAGATGCCAAAAAGTTTTTTGATGAGCTTGTTTTATCTGAACGAGAAAAATTTATAGGTGAGCAAATTTTAAAAGAAATAAACGCAAGAATAGGCTTTTTAGTAGATGTAGGGCTTGACTATCTTTCAATGTCAAGAACAGCAGGCACATTATCTGGTGGCGAATCTCAACGAATAAGACTAGCTACTCAAATAGGCTCAGGGCTTGTAGGTTGTTTATATATATTAGATGAGCCTAGCATAGGGCTACACCAAAGAGATAATGATAAACTATTAAATACTCTAAATCATTTACGAGATATAGGCAACACACTTATTGTTGTAGAACACGACGAAGACACTATGCGTCAGGCAGATTTTATAGTAGATATAGGGCCAAAAGCAGGCGAACACGGTGGTGAAGTTGTATTTGCTGGTACTTATGATGAAATATTAAAATGTGAAAAATCTTTAACTGGTGGTTATCTTAGCGGTAGACTTGCTATTCCAGTGCCAACTAATCGTTTAAAACCTACAAAAAATAAAATTTCTATAAAAGGTGCTTTTGAAAATAATCTAAAAAAAGTAAATGTAGATATACCTTTAGGGCTTTTTGTATGTGTAACAGGTGTTTCTGGCTCAGGTAAAAGCTCTCTAGTAAACCACGTTTTATATAAAACTTTAGCAAGAGAGCTTAACAAAGCAAAATGTAAAGCAGGTAAGGCTAAATCTATAACAGGGCTTGAAAATTTAGATAAAGTTATAGATATAGACCAATCTCCTATTGGTAGAACACCTCGTTCAAACCCTGCTACTTATACTGGTGTTTTTGACCTTATTAGAGATTTATTTGCTAATACCCCTGAGGCAAAAGTTCGTGGCTTTCAAAAAGGACGCTTTAGCTTTAATGTAAAAGGTGGTAGATGTGAGGCTTGCTCTGGTGATGGTATTATAAAAATAGAAATGCACTTTTTACCAGATGTTTATGTGCCTTGCGAAGTATGTGGTGGCAAAAGATACAACCGTGAAACATTAGAAGTAACCTACAAAGGTAAAAGTATATCAGATGTTTTAAATATGACTGTTGAAGAAGCCTTGACATTTTTTGAAAATATACCTAAAATAAAAGAAAAGCTACAAGCAATAGCAGATGTAGGGCTATCTTATATTAGGCTAGGTCAATCTTCTACTACGCTATCTGGTGGTGAGGCACAAAGGGTTAAGCTAGCAACAGAGCTTAGTAAACGTGCAACAGGTAAAACTGTCTATGTTTTAGACGAACCTACAACAGGGCTTCATACCTATGATGTACACAGGCTTGTTAATATAATAAAACGCCTTGTAGAAACAGGCAACTCTGTTGTTGTTATAGAGCATAACCTTGATGTTATAAAAACTGCCGATTATATTATAGACTTAGGCCCAGAAGGTGGCGATGGTGGTGGCACAATAGTTGCTACTGGCACACCAGAAGAAGTTGCTATGTGTGAAAAATCTTATACTGGTAAATATTTAAAACCAATTTTATTTAAAAACTAAATAGGAGAAAAAAATGAAGGATATAGTAGAGAATTTTATAAACGCAAAAAATACATTAAATAAAAAATTTAATTGTAATGATGATTTTTTTATTAAGCCTTTAATAGACAAAAAATGGACTATAAAAGATAATGAGGGTATCTTCTTTCTAACTTATTTAGATGATAACAACACCCCTAAAGATTGTGTTATTGTTAAAAAAAATAATGAACCTATGATTTATAAAAAAGATAACTACACAATGGTTATAGGTATAGAATGTGTTAAACTAGCTTTTATATTAGATAATAACAATAGTTTATAACTTATATTAAAAAGGACAAGCCTAAGCTTGTCCTTTCAGACTGTTAACAAAATAAAATTAAAGTAATATTTTTCATTTTTATATCCTATTTTATAGGATATAAAAATTTTAATCACAAGATGTGGCTTTGCCTCGGATTGTGTAAAAAGCTAGATTTCTAGGGGCTTTAGCCCTTGTGCGAAGAAATCAGCTTTTTTCCTATAGTACCTCAAAAAAATAAATTTGTTATTTTTTTGAAGAGGTTGTTGACTTTGTCTACAACCTCAAAGGACAAGCCTAAGCTTGTCCTTTATTTTTTATAATAAGCCTCTAATCTGTATATAGGCATACCTATACCAGAAAATTTTTCTTCATATTCTGTTTTTACATTACCTTCAAAGTCTGAATTGTGTAAATCTAAAGATATATTGTGTAAACGCCACCCTTTATCTGCAAATTCATTTAAAGAAAATTCAAATAAAAGCCTATTATCTGTTTTAAAAAACACTTCTCCACCATTTGTAAATAAAGCTTCATATAAATTTAAGAAATTTTTATGAGTAAGTCTTCTTTTTGCCCATTTTTTCTTGTTTGGCCAAGGGTCGCAAAAGTTTATATATATTCTGTCTATTTCTTCTGGTTCAAAATAGTTAAGAAGCTCTTTAACATCTGCTACAAAAAATACTATATTTTTACCTACACCCTTTTCTCTACCTTTTTTTAAGGCACTAACTATAACATTAGTTTGTCTTTCTATTGCTATATAGTTTATATTAGGGTTTAAAAGGCTCATTGTTGTTAAAAACTGACCTTTGCCAGTACCTATCTCTATATGTATAGGATTATCGTTACCAAAAACCTCTCTCCATTTACCTTTGTTTTGCTCTGGTTGGTGAATAAACCTATCATTTGTATTTAGTTCGTTATCGCCCCAAGGCTTTTTTCTTAAACGCATATTTTTACTCCTTATATTATTTTATATTATTAATAGATTATATCATATTTATTAAATTTTTCAATATTTAAGATTATGAATTTATATTAATTAACACCCTAATTATAATAAACGTAAAGGGTGTAGATTTTATCTACACCCTTATTTTACTATAAATTTACTATTCTATAACCATATTCGCCATCACTTATACTTTTAATAGATACATTGTTATCAATAGGTAAAAATTCTTTAAAATCTTTTAAATAAAAATCTTGTTCATATCTACAAGGTACTGCTAAAATATAAGTTTCTTTATCTTGTTCATTATTTACCCCTAGCATAAGATGTTTATACTTTTTATAACAAGTAAAAACAAATGGATTGTTAGAATATTTCCAGCTATTATCAGATATACTTGTTAAATCATAAGGAGATATTCTATACCAGCTTATATTATCTTGTTTATTTACAAAAGGACTCATAGTAATATTTTTAGATTTTATATAATCTACATCACTATTGATACTTTTATTTTCTATATTCATATCTTGAATATTCATCATATTTTTTCTAAGATTATCTAACATTTCTTTAAAATTTTGATGGTTTGAGCTAGGTTTATCATTTTCTACTTCTTTTTTAGTATATTTATTTTTTTCTCTTATACCCTTTTCTACTTCTAAAAGACCTTTTTCTTTTTCTATAAGTCCTTTTTCTCTTTCTAATAACCCTTGTTCACGCTCTAAAATGCCTTTTTCTTTTTCTATAAGCCCTTTTTCTCTTTCTGATGTAGGGTTTGTTCTTATAAGAGCTCTCTCTCTATTAATTAGCTCTTGTTCTATTTTTATAAGCTCCATTTCTCTTTTTATAAGCTCTAGCTCTTTTTCTCTAAGCTCTTTATCATCTGTTGGTAAAAAGCCTTGTTTTAAAGCTCTCTCTTTTTCTAAAAGGCCTTGCTCTTTTTCTGCTAAGCCTTTTTCTTTTTCTGCTAGACCATCTAATCTTTCTTTAAGTCCTTGTTCATAATCGTCTAAAGGTATTTTACCATCATTTTTTTCTCTTTCGTCTAAGCCCTGTTCTCTATCAATAAGCCCTTGCTCTCTTTCTAATAGGCCTTCTTCTTTATCAATTAAACCTTGTTCAAAGTCTGATGTGTTATTGTTGCTATTATTATTGTCGTTATTGTTATTATTGTTGTTATTATTATCTTGTTCTGGCTTTTCTATACAAGAGCAATCTCCTTTTGGTATATTAATTATTGCATTAGCTTTATATTGTTCTTGCCAGTCTATCTCGTTACCTATATAACCAACTAAGGCTGAAGAAATATCATTATCATCTTTAACCATAACTGATATAACATTAAAATCTTCTATTTTATTATTCGTATCTGACATATTATCTGGGTCAAAAGATACTGAAAATTCTCCTTTACCATATGAATCTACATTAAATTTACCTAATGAAACATTTTTTATATTACCTTTATCAAAGCCTATAAGCTCTAAATAATAATCTGATTTTGGGCTTATACCTTGAGCATAAATATTTACTTTACCTTTACCATCTTTTATTTCTATTACACATCTTCCAAGAGAAGGTCTAAAATCTAAATTGTGTTTTGAATTATCTTGTTTTAATGGTACAAAATTTCTACTATATCTTCTTGAATAAATCATAAGTTCCCCCTATAATTAATATCTATTATTATAATATATATGCACAAAAAAATTTTTTATGTTAAAAATTTATATTTTTTAAATAAAAAAAAGACTATCTTTTTATTTATAATTATGTTAAAATATAAAAAGATACTGATACTTGCTTATGTATATATTTAATTAGCTTTAATTAATATAATTAAAGTATTGCAAAAAGGAGGCAATTATGAAAACAATCGGTATAATAGGCGCTATGGAAGAAGAAATAGAAAGCATAAAACCTCATATAGACATTATATCTACAAAAAACATTATAGGTTTAGATTTTTATATGGGTAAAATGGGTGGCAATAACGTTGTTTTAGTACGCTCTGGCATAGGTAAGGTAAATGCTGCTGTTTGTAGCCAAGTTTTAATAGATTTATACGCAGTAGATTATATAATAAATGTAGGAGTTGCTGGTGCTATAAATAAAGATTTAAAAATAGGAGATGTTGTTATAGCTACCGATACTATGCATCACGATATGGACACAACATATTTTGGTGATGAGCTTGGTGTTATACCTAGAATGGAAGAAAGTAGCTTTAAAGCTGATGAAGAGCTTATAGAAATAGCCTTAAAATCATCTAGCCAAGTGTTAGAAAATAACAATGTTGTTACTGGCAGAATAGTAAGTGGTGACCAGTTTTTATGTGATGTTGAAAAGAAAAACAAAATATGGTCTCATTTTAAAGCATTTTGTGTAGATATGGAAAGTGCTGCCATTGGACAAACTTGTTATCTTAATAAAATACCTTTTTCTATAATACGCTCTATATCTGACAACTCTGATGAAGATAATCAATATGAAAACTTTTTTAGAGATAGTGCTATAAAAGCAAGTAATATACTAAAAAATATGATAGAAATTATTGAATAATTAATATTAATAAAAATAAAGAGCAGTTTAATAAACTGCTCTTTATTTTTATTAATATTCTTATATTATTTTATTATATAATCATCTTTTTTAACTGGCATAGCATCTAGCTCTTTTTTCTTTTCTTCATATCCTGGTCTACCAAAATATGCATAAGTTGCATTTTTGCCCTCTTCAACACCTGGTTGGTCAAAAGCGTTAATGTTTAAAAGCTCACCTGTAAAAGCTGTTGCAACTTCAAAGAAATATAATAATTGTCCTAATGTGTTTTCATTTACTTCTGGTAAAGTAATAGTCATATTAGGTTTACCTGCTTTTAATAAAGCATATTCTGTTGCTATTTGCTCTGTTTTAATAAGGTCATCTTGAGTTACACCGCCTAAAAATGCAAGGCTTGGCATATCTTCATAAATTTTAGGTATAGTAATAGATTTTTTAAATTTATCTACGCCTATAAATGTAATAATTTTATCAAAAGGACCTTCTGCATAAAGTTGTACCTGAGAATGTTGGTCTGTTGCACCTAAAGCTTTAACTGGTGTAGAACCAACATAAACTTCTTTACCATCATTATCATATTTTTTACCAAGACTTTCTGCCCAAAGCTGTGCATACCAGTCAGAAATAAATTTTAAAGAATCTGCATAAGGCATCATAACAGAAATATTTTGACCATTTTTCATAGTTAAATAATTTAAAACGGCATACATAAATGCTGGATTTTTATAAATATCATCATTTTTACACATTTCGTCCATTATAGCAGCACCTTTTAACATTTCTTTAATGTCTATACCACAAAAAGCTGCTGGTAAAAGACCTACTGGTGTAAGCTCACTAAATCTACCGCCAACACCTGCTGGTATAATAAATGTTTTATAGTTTTCTTCTTTAGCAATTTTTATAAGATTACCATTTTCTTTGTCAGTTGTACAAACAATATGCTCTTTTGCTTTTTCGCCTAATTTTTCTTCAAGCATTTCTTTAATAATCATAAATTGGCTCATAGTTTCTGAAGTAGAACCAGATTTTGATATTACATTAAACATAGTTTTAGTAATATCTATTGTTTCAAAAAGATAAACTAATTTTTCTGGGTCTACATTATCAGCAACATAAAATTTAGGATAACCACCTCTTTTTTCTCTAGATATTTCATTATAATATGGGTGATTTATAGCTTGTTGCACAGATATAGGGCCAAGAGCTGAACCACCTATCCCAAGAACAACAAAAGCATCAAATTTATCTTTAACTTCTTCTACATAAGATATTATATCATTACAAACTTCTTCTTGGTTATAAGGTAGGTCTCTCCAGTCCATTTTACCGTTAGCTCTTTTATCTATCATAGCTTGCTTTGCTTTATCTAAATTTAAAGCATCTATATCTGATTTACTAACACCTGTTTTACCAACAAATTCTTGCATCATATTATTATAGTCTAAACGTATTTTCATAATATAATCTCCTTTTGTTATATTTTACATTTTATATTATTATAGCACTATTTTTTTATTTTTCAAATATTTTTTTATTAGTTTTAACTAATATTTTATAAATTTTATCAACTATATTATATTTTTTGTAAATATAATTGTATTAACTTATACGTATATTTGTTATATAAATTGTAATCGTTTACTTTATTATTAAATAATATTTGATTTTACATATTTTTAGTGATATAATAACTCTATTTTAAAGGGGGAATAGTTAATAATGATTTTAGAAACAGATAAAATAATATTAAGAAATTTTAATATAAATGATTTAGATGACCTTTTTGAATATGCAAAGTGTGAAGAAATAGGCTTAAATGCTGGCTGGATACCTCATGCTACAAAAGAAGATTCTCTTATGGTTTTAAATATGTTTTTAAACGACAAAAATACTTTTGCAATTGTATATAAAGAAAATAATAAAGTTATAGGTTCTTTAAGTTTGAGCAAGGATAAATTAAGACCAAGTATAAATAGTAAATGTTTAGGATATGTACTATCAAAAGACTATTGGGGACACGGTATAATGACAGATGCTGTTAAAAAGCTATTAGAATATGCATTTAATACATTAGATTTAGATATTATATCTGTTTCTCATTTTAAAGAAAATATAGCTTCTAAAAAAGTTATAGAAAAAAACAGATTTATTTATGAAGGTACACTTAGAAATAGCTTTTTATTATATAACGGAAAAATTAAAGATAAATGTTTATATTCTATAACAAAATTAGAATATTTTAATTTAAACTAAGGAGATAATTATGCGTAAAACTATTTTATATATAGCTATGAGCCTTGATGGATATATTGCAGATATTAATGGTAAAGTAAACTGGCTAACTGGAGAAAATATTGATAATAACTCTATGGATAACTACTTAAAATTTATTAATGATATAGATACAGTTGTTATGGGAAGAACTACGTATAATCAAATTGTTACTGAGCTTTCACCAGATAATTGGGTATATAGTGGTATGAAAAGTTATGTTATAACAAGCTCCCCTTTTAAATCTAGTGAAGAAATAATATCTACTAGTCAAAATGTATGTGAACTAGTAAAAGATTTAAAGCAAAAAAATGGTAAAGATATTTGGATATGTGGTGGTGCAAATATAGCCAATCAGCTTATTAATAATAATTTAATAGATATTTATCATATATCTATTATTCCAACTATATTAGGTAATGGAATAAAATTATTTGGTTTATTTGATAATGAGAGAAAATTAAAATTATTAAACACTAATTCATATAATGGTATTGTAGAGTTAGTATATAAAAATAGGTACAATTAAATATTTTCTTCATATCTTAACTATACCAACCAATTTTTTCAATATTTTCTATAAAAATCAGGTATTGCTAAATGTTTTTAAACAAAACTTTAAAATATTTAGTAATACCTTAATTATATTTAATAAAAAAAGCTATGAAGAAACACTTCATAGCTTAATACAGGGCTAGTAGGATTCGAACCTACGAATGCAGGGATCAAAACCCTG
>CALWSN010000122.1 GCA_944384215.1 uncultured Clostridia bacterium
TCTTAAAGCGATAGTATAGCTATAAGTTCTTTCATCACCCATAACCCCAACACTTCTAAGACCTGTTAAAACAGTAAAATATTGCCATATTTCTCTATCAAGACCAGCTTTTGCAATTTCATCTCTAAATACAAAGTCTGTTTGTCTAAGTATGTCTAATTTTTCTTTAGTAATATCACCTATTATTCTTATAGCAAGACCAGGACCTGGGAATGGTTGTCTATGTACTAAGAAATCTGGTATACCAAGAGCAGTACCAACAGCTCTAACTTCATCTTTAAATAAATCTCTAAGAGGTTCAATAATTTCTTTAAAATCTACAACATCAGGTAACCCTCCAACATTGTGATGACTTTTTATAACGGCAGAATTTTTAGTACCACTTTCAATAACATCAGGATAAATAGTACCTTGTACTAAAAAGTCTACAGAGCCTATTTTTTTAGCTTCTTCTTCAAAAACTCGAATAAATTCTTCACCTATAATTTTTCTTTTAGTTTCTGGGTCAGATATACCTGCAAGCTTACCTAAAAATCTATCTTCAGCATTAACACGGATAAGATTCATATCAAATTGCTCTTTAAAAACAGACATAACTTCGTCGCCCTCATTAAGACGCATAAGACCGTGGTCAACAAAAACACAAGTTAAATTTTTACCAATAGCTTTATGCACTAAAACTGCTGCCACTGAAGAATCTACACCACCAGATAATGCACATAAAACCTTTTTATCACCTATTTTTTCTTTTAATGCTTGCACCATTTCATTGGCAATATCAGTCATAACCCAGTCACCAGAACATTTACAAACATTATATAAAAAGTTTTTAATTATATCATTACCAAATTCTGTATGTACAACTTCTGGGTGAAATTGAACACCATAAAGGTTTTTATCTTTATTATAAATACTAGCAGTAGGGCAAGTATCAGTAGTACCAATAACTTCAAAGTTAGGTGGTACTTCTGTAATATAATAAGTATGGCTCATCCAACAAACGCTATCTTTATTTACATTTTCAAATAAAGGATTTGTATTATCAACTGTTAATTCTGCTTTACCATATTCTTTTTTATCAGCTTTACCAACTTGTCCACCATTTAAGTATCCCATAAGTTGGCAACCATAGCATATACCAAAAACAGGTATGCCAAGTTCAAAAATTTCTTTATCTACAATAGGTGCATCTTCTTCTGTTACAACACTAGGTCCACCTGTAAAGATAATACCCTTAGGGTTTTTAGCTTTAATTTCTTCTAATGGAGTATCATAAGATAATACTTCACAATAAACATTTAAATCTCTAACTCTTCTAGCTATAAGTTGGTTATATTGTCCACCAAAGTCTAAAACAATAATAAGCTCGTGCTTCATAAAATACTTTCCTCCAAAATTCTTTTTATTTATCTTCTGTGTTATCTTCTATATTTTCTTCTAAGTCATCTTTTTTAAAAAATGACGATAAATTAAATTTAGAAACAACACCAGGTACCATATCAATAAGTTTATTTACACTATTTTGATTTTTAACATCTACAAGTTGTACAGAACCATTTTGAACAACTAACATGGCTGAAGGTGTTAATTTTGCGCCTAATCCACCACCAGAATTTTCATTATTTTTTTCTTTTCTTTCATAAGAGCCAGCGCCAACACCAACAGATATATCAACTAAAGGAACTATTATTACATCACCTATATTTATAGGTTCTCCAACAACGGTTTTAGAAGATATAAAACCTTCCATTTTATTAAATAAAACTTCTAAACTACTATTAAGATTTGACATAATCATTCTCCTTTACTAAAAATAATTTTTCTTATAGGTTTTTTAGTTATAAAAGTAATTATAGGTAATAATATTTTAAATAAAGATGTTTTACATTTTATTTCTAAATTTGCTAAAAATAATTGATTTTCAAAATCTGGCATAATATTTATATTTTTTAAATGCTTTTTAGGTAAAAAAGGCATTATAGCACTTATTATACCACAAACATTACCAGTTTTAAAGGGTTCATCTAAGCCATAATCAATATTAATACTTATTTTTTTAAATTTTATCGCCTTAATAAGCCTTTTTAATAATAAAAAAGATATATTTAATATTTCTTTTTTATCTGGATATGACAATATAAACTTAATTTTTTCTATAATTTCAATTATTTTATACTTAACTTGTTTTATTTTATTTTTTAAACTAATAAGTTTATTTTGCCACTTTTTTATAGTATTTTCTTTTTTATCATATATACTATCTTGTGTATAATTAATTTTTATCTCTTTATTATCATCTAAGTTAATACTAGATATTGTGTAACCCTTTTCTTTTGTTTCTTGCTGGTTTTCTATTTTTTCATCTTTTATTTTTTTATTTTCTGTCTTTTCATCTTCTTGTATATTTTTATTTTTCTTAAATTTTTCTATATTTATACCAAAAATTTTTAAATAATTTATATTATTTTTACTGTCTAAAATATAAGTAACTATACCTAATAAATAGGTTACTTTTAAAAAATAAGTTATTTTTTCTCTATTATCAAACATTACTTTAAGATTTATACTAGAAAAAATTATTATACAAACAATAATTAATATTAAAGCTAAAATTATACCTATTATCTTTAATAACCCTATTAAAATGCCCATATTATCACCAATAATTCTATTTATTTTTTAAAAACTTTTCTTTTATATGATTTATGTCTTTTATATTGTCTTGAAAAATATTTTTTACCAATATAAACGCTTGTTTTTTTTCGTATGCCATACCTACCACTATATATTCTTTTTCTTTGTATCTATCTTTAAAAGCTTCATTTAAAGAGAATATATCAAATGTATGATTAACATTTTTAGAAACGCATATTAAATATAAATTATAAATCTTAATATTTTGCTTAATTTGCTCTATTATCTCATCTTCATTTTTTATACTTTCATCTAAATATAACTTTTTGTAAAATTTTAAATTCATTATATCTCCTAGTTTAAAAGGTTAGGCTCTTCTTGTTCATCTGTTTTATTTCTTGTCATAAGAGTAATAACTGCATCTTTTGTATTTTTGTTGTTATATAAAACTTCATTTATTTCTTTTGTTATAGGCATATCAATATTATACTTTATAGATAAATCATAGGCAGCTTTAGCAGTATTTACACCTTCAACAACCATTTTTACCTCTTCTAGAGTTTCTTTTAACGACTTGCCCTGACCAAGAAGAATACCTGCACGTCTATTTCTACTATGCATACTTGTACAAGTAACAATTAAATCTCCTATACCAGTAAGACCTGAGAAAGTTTCTTTTTTAGCTCCCATAGCCATACCAAGTCTTGCTATTTCTGTCATACCTCTAGTCATAAGGGCTGCCTTTGTATTATCACCAAACCCACAACCATCAGATGCACCAGCAGCTAAAGCTATAAGATTTTTTAAAGCTCCGCCAAGCTCTACTCCTATTATATCCATATTTGTATATACTCTAAACGTAACACTCATAAAAATATCTTGAACTTTTTTAGCTACATCTAAATCATAAGCAGATGCAACACAAGCTGTTGCCATATCTTTGCCAACCTCTTCTGCGTGGCTAGGCCCAGATAATACGGCCACTTTACTATTAGGTATTACCTCTTGTATAACTTGTGATAGCCTAAGAAGAGTTCCTTCTTCTAATCCCTTAGCTACATTTACAATAATTCTACCATCATTAAATATATTTTTAAATCTTTCACATATTTGTCTTACTGCTTTAGATGGAACAGCTAAAACAATAAGCTCCATATTTTTCATATCTTCATCATTATTTGTAGCTTTAAGAGTTTCAGGAAGGCTAACTCCTGGTAAAAACCTCTTATTTTCTCTATCTTTATTTAGGTCATCTACTTCACTTTTATCAAAGCCCCAAATAGTAACATTATGACCGTTTTTATCAAGTAAATAAGCAAGAGCTGTTCCCCAGCTACCTGCACCAACAACACCTATTTTCATAAAAATCCTCCTTTCAAACTATATAGTTAAATATATAATATACATCTTTTAATTTTATAATTTTAAATAAAAATTATGATTATCCATTATTCTTTTTAAAAGAAAATTTTCTTTCTTCACCTTTTATAAGTCTTTTTATATTTTCTCTATGTTGATAATAACATAAAAGCATAACTATTGCCATAATAATTATTTCTTCAACTGGCATTTTTACAACAATCATAAGAACAAAAAATACAAAAGTCATAACTAATGACGCTAAAGATATATATTTAGATGTAAAAGCCACTATAAATCCTATAACATAAGTTATTATAGCAATAGTAGGATTTACAAAAAGTAAAAAACCTAAAGTTGTAGCAACCCCTTTACCCCCTCTAAATTTTAAATAGAAAGGAAAGTCGTGTCCTATAATAGCACCAAAACCAGCATAAACACCATATAAAACACTGCCACCACTTAAAAATAAACTACCACCAAAAATAAAGTTACAAAGATTAAAAGCAATAAGCCCTTTTAAAATATCAAACACAAAAACAAATATACCTGCTTTTGCCCCAAGCACTCTAGTAACATTAGTCATACCAGCATTACCACTACCGTGTTCTCTAATATCAATTTTACCTACAAGCTTACCAACTATAAAAGCAGATTGTATACACCCTATAAAATAACCAATAATAAAACTAAATAATCTTTCCATTTTTATTAGTTCCTTTCAGATTTATTTCTTGCTATAAAGTGTATAGGTGTACCACTAAAGCCAAAAGCCTCTCTCAATTGATTTTCTATATACCTTTTATAAGAAAAATGTAAAAGCTCTGTATCGTTTACAAAAAGTATAAATGTAGGAGGTTTTACAGAAACTTGTGTTATATAATATATTTTTAAAGGTCGTCCTTTTTCTGCTGGAGGCTGATTAAGTGCCATAGCCTCTATTAAAACATCATTTAACATACCAGTAGAAACGCGTCTTGCACTATTTTCACTACAATATTTTATAGTTTCAAAAAGTTTATGAACTCTTTGTCCTGTTAAAGCAGATATAAACATTTTAGGAGCATAAGACATATATTTAAACTCTTTGTCTATTTCTTTAATAAAATTGTTCATTGTTTTATTATCTTTTTCTATTAAGTCCCATTTATTAACAACAATTATTGTAGGTTTACCTGCTTCGTGAGCAATACCTGCTATTTTAGTATCTTGGTCTGTTATGCCTTCTGTTGCATTTATCATAAGCACACAAACATCTGCTCTTTCAACTGCTGCTACTGCTCTTATTATACTATATTTTTCAATACTTTCTTTAATTTTACTTTGTCTACGCATACCTGCTGTGTCTATAAAGACATATTTTTGCCCATCTTTTTCATAAGGAGTATCTATTGCATCTCTTGTTGTGCCTGCAATATCACTAACTATAACTCTTTCTTCACCAAGTATTCTATTTACTAAAGAAGACTTACCTACATTAGGCTTACCTATAATAGCAACTTTTATAGTATCGTCTTCTTCATCATATTCTGCTTCTTTAGGAAAGTTTTTAACAACTTCATCTAAAAGGTCACCAAGCCCTATTGCTTGCCCTGCTGATACACCAAAAGGTTCACCCATACCAAGTTGATAAAATTCATAAATATCCATACCATATTTTCTTAAATCGTCCATTTTGTTTACTGCTAAAACAACTGGTTTATTTGCTTTTCTTAAAATATTAGCTACTTGCATATCTGCATCTGTTACACCTGTTTTAACATCTACAACAAAAAGTATTACATCTGCTGTTTCAATTGCAATTTGTGCTTGTGTGTACATTTGTTTTAAAATAATATCATCACTTTCTGGCTCAAGCCCACCAGTATCTATTAATGTAAACTTGTGATTAAGCCATTCTGCCTCTGCATATATTCTATCTCTTGTTACACCTGGTGTGTCTTCTACAATAGATATTCTCTCTTCTGCTATTCTATTAAATAAGGTAGACTTACCTACATTAGGTCTACCAACTACTGCAACTATTGGTTTTGCCATTTTTTTATCCTCCTATAAATTGTTTTATAAAATCTGCTCCATTATCTTTAGATAAACAAACTTTTATATTTAATTGTTTTTCTATATCTGTTATGTCTAAATCATCTAATAAAACTGTATCTTGTGCTCTTATACAGTTTTCTGGTAAAAATAACATATTGCCAAGCTCTTTATCTTTTAATTGGTTTATTATATCTCCACCTGTTAAAAGACCAGATACTGTTATTGTTTCTCCAAAAAAATAATTTGTTATTTCATATACATTAATTTTAGTATTAGTAAATTTTTCACATATTTTATCACATAATTTTTTTATAAGTGGATAAGCTAATTTAGCCGTTGCTACTGAATAATTACGCTCTATATTATCCCCTTTTATAGTGTTAAAATATTCAAAAAACTCTTCTTCCATTAATGTAATCATACCTACACCGTTTTCTAACTGTGGGTATCCTTCATAATAATCTCCTTTAGGTAAAGGTATCTCTGCTTTTAAATAAAACTCATCTGATAAAAATACAAATTTTGTACCATATTTATTTTGTAATTTTTGTTGCCATTTTTCAACTTGTTTTATTATAGCTAAGCTATCTTCTTTTGTAAAGGTTTCTATTTGTGGCAAATGGTCTCTATATTTTGTAACACCAAGAGGTACAATAGCCATACTACAACCTAAATGTAAATATTTGCTTAAATCTTCTATACTTTTATCTAAAATATGTTTGTCATTTATATCTTTACATAAAACTATTTGAAAGTTCATTTTTATATTGGCATTTGCTAATTTTTCTATTTGTTCCATAATTTTAACAGAATTTGGATTTTTAAGCATAAACTTTCTAACTTCTGTATCTGTTGCGTGAACAGATATATTTATAGGTGAAAGATGATAAAAAATAATTCTATCTAAATCTTCATCTTTCATATTAGTAAGTGTTATATAGTTACCTTGTAAAAATGATAACCTAGAATCATCATCTTTAAAATATATAGTTTTTCTCATACCTTTAGGATTTTGGTCTATAAAGCAAAAAATACATTTATTAGAGCAACTTTTGGCTTTATCCATAAGCCCTCTTTCAAAAACTATACCTAAGTCTTCAAATTCATCTTTTTCTATTTCTAGCTCCCATTCTTCACCATCAGGCTTTTTAATAACAACTTCTATAAATTCATCTTGTATAAGATACCTATAATCTAAAACATCTTTAATCTCACTATCATTTATACTAATAAGCATATCTCCAGGCTCTATACCCATTTCTTCTGCTATGCTATCTTCTTCTACTTTTATTATAATATTTTGATTTTTTATATTATTTTCTAATTCTCTTTCGTTCAAATATTTCACCTACCAAATCTATCATAAACTAATAATTCCTGCAAGGCTACCTCTATCATTACCCATTACTCTGTGAGAAAAAAATATATCACTATTACACATAGTGCAAAGGTTGCTAAGCTCTATATTTTTTTCTAAAACACCTGCATTTATTATAGTTTGTTTAATTATACCTTGTAAATCTATTTTATATTTATCTTTAACTGTATCGTTAAAAATGTATTTTTCTGAAAAAGGCAAATCTTTTTTAAATACCGATACAACATCTTCTCCCACCTGAAAACAACATCTTTCTATTGAAGGTCCTATACCTACAATTAAATCTTTAGGGTTTGAGCCATATTGTTTAGTCATTTCTTTTATAGTTTTAGCACCTATTTCTTTAACAGTACCTCTCCAACCACTATGTGCCATACCTATTGCCTTATTAATAGGGTCTACAATAAATATAGAGACACAATCTGCATAAAATGTTACTAAAGCTATATCTTTTTCATTGGTAATAAGTGCATCATATCCTTTTATATCACTTTCTTTTAAAAGTCCCTTGCCTATATCATTTTTTGTAACTTTATATACCTTATCCTGATGTATTTGGCTAGAAAAAACTACATTTTTATAATCTATACCAATACTATTACATATTATTTCATAATTTTTTATAACATTTTCTTTTTTATCTTCTCTAAAAGCTAAATTCATACTTTCATAAAAACCTTCAGATACTCCACCAAATTTAGTAGAGAAACAATGCTTAACTAAGTTTAGTTTTTCTATATTTTCAAATGTATAATATTTTAAATTACCTTTTTCATTTAATTTCATAAAACACCTCAATAAAAAGCACTTTCTATATGTGTAATGCTATCACCTATAATTTCTATAACATCAAAAGAAAAATCTATATTATTTAAATTATTTTCTTCTATATAATATAACGCAGTATTTTTTATTTTTTGTTGCTTTTTTAAA
>CALWSN010000123.1 GCA_944384215.1 uncultured Clostridia bacterium
CCTAGATATAGAAGAAGTTTAGAAGAAATACTTACTGAAAGTAAGAAAAAAGGTTATGTATATATTGTTTCTAAAGATGAAAATTTAAAATAAAAGTAAAGTGATATTATGAAAGATGTAGTATTTAAACTTAGATTTAATCACCCAAATAAAAGTAAAACACCTAAACTAAATGTAAATCATTTTAATTATATATGTAAACGACCTAGAGCAGTTTATAATGAAGGGCAAAATTTCTGTTGTTTTGGGAAAGTCTCAGAAATGGGGTATAGTAGTTTTGGAGATATAAATGACTTTGAAAAAATACAAAATCATATTAAAGAAAAATCAAAAAATAAAACAACATTTTATAAATGTATTGTATCCTTAACAGAACAAGATGCACTTGAAAAAGGTTTTAATGATAGAGAAAAATGGGAGCAACTTATTAAAAATAATTCAAGCAAGTTAGCTAAACAAATGGGGATAAAAATAGAAGACTTTGAGTATGTTTGTTCTGTTCATATGGAAAAAGGACATCCACATATACATTTTATGGCTTGGGACAAAAAACAAGAAATATTAAGAAGTAATATACCTAAAAATAACTTTGCTAAAATAAGAACAGAGCTAACTAATTATATTTTTAAAGATGAGCTACAAAATTTATATAATAGTAAAAATAAAAGTAAAGAAGATTTTAAAACTTTTGTAAAAAATATAATAAAAGAAGTAGACCCACTTTTTGAAATAAGTGATGAAGAATATAAAAAATATACTGAAGAATTAAAATCTTTAGATATAGACCTAAATGAAAGTAAAATATTTAATATAGATTTACATGAAAAATATGTTAGAGAGATAATGAAAGATATATATCTATTAAGAAAAGACCTACCTAAAACAGGTAGGTTAAATTATGCATTTATGTCTGAAAATATTAAAAATGAAATAGATGCTATAAGCAAAAAAATATTAGCCAACAACATAGAAGTTAGAAAAAGTTTCTCTAACTATATACAGTCTATAAAAGATATAACAGAGTTTAGTAGAAAAAATGATAAATACATAAGTAAAAATGTTAAATCTGCAGAAGATGAATTACTAAAATTTACAGGTAACCAAATATTAAATATTTGCAAAAAAATAAATCAAAAAGAATTTGCTATTAAAAAGAATGATTTTGAAAAAGTAAAGGAGGAGATAGAAGAGGAGCAAAAAAATTTTGAAAGACAAGAAATGTTAGGCTTAGTAACAAACTTAATTAATTTTATGACAAAAAGTGAAAACAAAAATAGAAATATTCAAAAAAATAAGGTAGAAAGTATAGAAGCTAAAAAAGAATTAGCTAAAAAATTAGAAAATAAATCTCAAATAGATTGGGAAAATGAAAGGTAGGTTATAAAGATGAAAGAAATTTACGAGTTAGAAATAATGCATAACGGAGATGGTGAAAGTGAATATTATGAGATAGAAAAAGACGCAATAAAAAAGCTACAAAATGAATATGAGCAGTATCTTAAAGAATTTGCACACAAAAGAAGAGAAAACCGTGAATACTCCCTATATCTTAAACATTACAAAATAAAAACAGATAATTTAAAAGAAGCTGTAAAATTAAGTAATTTAGATGAAGAGGATGTTTGCTATGATTTAGGATTAGATTTAGAAGAATTAGATAAAGAAATTAGCTTTGATGAAATGGAATATATTTTAAGAAATATGGACTATAACAATAAAGAAGAAGTATTCAAAACTATAAATGAAGAAATGCCATTTTATATAGGTGAAGATGGAAAAAGAATAGATAGAAACTATGCTTATAACTTTTTTAAAGAAGATATAATAAATAAGTTAAACTATGAATTTTCTACTAGAGCAGAAAAAGATGATTTTATTCAAATGTTTGAAGAATCAGATAATAAAGAAGATTTTAAGGAAAATATATTTGATGACATTAAATTGTTAGATAACAAAGTTAAAGTTACAAGCTTAGGTTTAAAGTATAAAGATTTTGAACAAGAATTAACAAGTTTATATGAAAGTTTAGATAAAAATGAAAAAATAGAAAATTTAAGTGAACTTATAAAAGACTATGTTAATATTGACAGTAAGGAAATAGAAAATGTTATTAAAAATTTAGATGATGACACGATAAATAAACTAAAGGAAATAGGCGAGAAGATAGTAGATTATAGATTTAAACAATCTATAATTAAAGGTTTAGAGGGAGCAGAAGATTTAGAAAATCAAAAATTTATAGAAAATACTATAAATGAAATTGAAAATACAGAAAAAGATTTAGAAAACTTGGAAGAAAAAGTTTTTAACAAGGATAAATATGCAGAAATATCTAAATTAATAATTGAAAGTATAAAAAGTATGTTGCTAGAATTAGCTAGAGATTTTAAAATAGAGCTACAAATATTAAAAGAGAAACTTGCAAATAAAAGTAAAGAAGAGTTAAACAAGGATACAGAAGAAATAGACAACCAACTTAACTTAAATTTGACATTAAATGATAAAATAAAAATGGCTACAATTAAAGAGCTTCCTCAAAATATATTACTTACTTTATCAAAAGAAAATAATATAAAGATTTTAAGAAATCTTGCTATAAATGAAAATTTACCTAAAGAAGCATTTTGTAATTTAGCTAAAAATAGTGATTTAAAATTAAAAGAATTGTTATTAGAAAATGAAAATATATCTCTTGAAGGGTTAGATATTTTGATAAATGATAAAGATAAGTATATTAAATTAGAAGCTATAAAGCATAAAAATATGTCTAGTGAAAAATTAAATCAACTATATGATAAAAATATTAAAAATGATGAAATAATAGGGTGTATAGCTAAAAATAAAAATGCTTCAACAGAACTATTGGAAAAAATATCTAACAATCTAAACACAACAGATGAAAATAGAAAAATAGCATTTCAAAATAAGAATCACCCTA
>CALWSN010000124.1 GCA_944384215.1 uncultured Clostridia bacterium
CAATTAAAATGAGAGGTCAGCAAAGTAATAAAGAAACAGCATTAATTTATATAGATGATAATATTTCTAGTTATTCTAAAATATTTGATAGTGTTGTAACAAAAGGGTTAACAGATGTAGATAAGAATAATTATATAAAAATGGTTAAGGCTTTAAGTGAAGGTAAGAATATAGAAAAATATATAGATATTGATGAAGTTTTAAGATATTTTGCAGCTAATACTTTTTTAGTTAATTTAGATAGTTATGCTGGTAGTATGAAACATAATTATTATTTATATGAAGAAAATGGTGTATTTCAAATATTACCTTGGGACTTTAATCTTTCATTTGGTACATTTCAAATGAACAGCGGAGAAAAGGTTATAAATTTTCCTATTGACAAGCCTGTTACAGATACAATGGAAAATTCTCCATTAATATCAAAGCTTTTAGAAATTGAAGAATATAAAAATTTATACCATAGTTATTTAAATAAGATAGTAAAAGAGTATATTAATAGTGGAATTTTTGAAAATAAAATAAATACATTAAACAATTTAATATATGATTATGTGGAAAATGATAAAACAGCTTTTTATACAATAGAAGAGTATGAAAAAGGTATAGAAAATTTATTAATTTTTGGAGAAGATAGAGCAAAAAGTATATCTTTACAACTTGAAGGAAAGCAACCATCAGAAGAATATGGAGATTTAACTACAAACTTAGATATAGATGCTTTAGGAACAATAGGAGGAGGTGGCGGTAAAGGATTTGAACGTAACAATAATAAGCCACCAAATATAAATAATATAGATAGAAATCAAATAGATACTAAAAAGTATACCAATATAGTTATATATAGTATTATTTTGATACTTAGTTTAATATATGTAGCATTGTATAAAACTAAAAAATTTAGAACATTTAAGTAGTAAAATATTTACTACTTAAATGTTATTAGCTAAATCTAATAATAATTCTCTTGTTGTTTCTATGCTTATACAAGGGTCTGTAATAGATTTTCCATATGTTTTGCCCGTAGGGTCATTGCCTTCTTTTATATAGCTTTCTATCATAAAGCCTTTAACAATATTTTTTATATTATTATTTTTTGACATACTATTTAAAACATCTTTAACAATAGTAGGCTGTTTATAAAATAGTTTACCAGAATTAGAATGATTAGTATCTATTATTATTGCTTTGTTAGACAAATTTAGACTACTATATAATTTTTCTACATTTAGAAGGCTTTCATAATGATAGTTAGAGAAATTATTTCCACTTAAATCTATCCCACCACGTAAAATACTATGTGCAAAAGGGTTACCAGTAGTGTCTACTTCATACCCATCATATATAAAGTTATGGCTTTTTTGTGCAGTATTTATAGCATTTAGCATAACAGATATATCTCCACTCATAGGGTTTTTCATACCAACAGCACAATCTATGCCACTAGCAATTAACCTATGATGTTGGTTTTCTACACTTCTAGCACCAATAGCTACATAGCTAAGTAAATCTTCTATAAATGGGTATGTAGAGGTATATAACATTTCATCAGCAATAGCAAACCCATATTCTTTTATTATTTTTATATCTAATTTTCTTATAGCTATTATGCCTTCTCTCATATTAGGCTCGTTATTAATATTAGGCTGATGTATCATACCTTTATATCCATCACCTGTTGTTCTTGGCTTGCTTGTATATATTCTAGGTACTATAAATAGCTTTTCTTTTACTTCTTCATTTATTTTGTAAAGCATATCTAAATAGTCACATACAGATTTTTCACTATCAGCAGAGCAAGGTCCAATTATTACTAATAATTTATTAGATTTTGAGGATAATATATTTTTTATCTCTTCATCATTTTTTTTCTTAATATTTTTTAATGTATTATCTAAAGGTAATAAATTTATTATTTCTTCTTTAGTTGGTATTTTACTTATTTTTTTAAAGCTCATATTATTCCTTTCTTTAGTATATATTTTTTTCTGTTATTATAATATCTACATTTTCATCATAAAAATCTTCTTTAAAATCTATTATAAAATTTTCAAAGCATATGCCAATAGAAGCTAAATAAACATTATTTTTTAAAAAATAGTCATAATAGCCACCACCATATCCTATTCTATATTTATTTTTGTTATACACAAGTCCAGGTACTATTATAATAGTTTCTTTATCACTAATTTTTTCTTTTCCATATAATGGCTCTAAAATGTTAAATTTATTTTTTATAAGATTTTGTTTATTATAGCTTTTAAAAATCATTTCTCTTTTATTTTTAGTTATAACAGGGCAGTATATATTTTTATTATGTTTTTGTGCATTATTTATTATATAGCTAGTATCTATTTCTTTTTCTAAGCTTATGTATATAAATATATTTTTACATTTTTTATATACAGGTAAATCAAATAATTTATAAGATATAATTTTACTTATATTGTCTATATATTCATTAGAATAATTAGTTCTTAAATTTAAATAATCATTTCTTATTTTTTGCTTTTGACACATTTTCTATCATCACTTCCATCATAAAAAAAACTATGGCTAAAATAGGGTTTATAAATAATAGTATAGCATATATTATAGGATTTATCTTTAAAGGTTTTTTATTTTTTTGTTTTATTATATTAGGCTTAATTGTATTTGCCTGAGTATTATTTTTATTTTCTATATTTTTACTATTAGCAGTTTTATTATATTTTATCTGAATATACTCTTGTTTTTCATATTTTGTACCAGCTTTATTTTTAATAGTTGTATTATTATAATCTATATTATCTTCATTTATAGATAATTTTTTATTAGGTTTATTATCTATAAAGTCAAATATATCAAAAACACTTTTATTATTAAATTGATTTGAATTATTATTTTTTAGTTTATAACCACACATAACACATTCATCATCAGTTATAAGGCAATTACATATTGGACAAGTGTACATAAAAATCACCACACTTTATAAAATTTATTTAATTTAAGTTTAACAGAATATATTATATTATTCAACAATTTATATAAAATAATTGAAAAATAAGACAAAAGTATTTAATTACCTTTGTCTTATTTATAGATGATTATAATCTATTATTTATTAAAAGCTCTAATATTTTGTTACTTCTTTCTATAAAGTTAGTCATAGAGTTCATATCTAAATGTTTATGGCTCATTGTTGCTAAATCGTATATTTGGTTGCAAATAAGATTAGTTTCTTCTTTTTTATTTTCATCATCTTTAATTTTTAAAAGAAGTTTAACAACATTATTATTACCATTTAAAACTAATGTTTCATCAGATGGCATAGCACCAAAAGGCATATTCATACCATACATTTTAGCCATTTCTTCCATTCTTCTAGCTTGTTCACTAAGCTGGATAACACCAGATATATCAGTAGCTTTAAGATTTTCTACTTTAATTTTAAGGTTATCACCTTTGTTAAGAGTAGCTTTAAATAAACTTTCTAAAGCTTCATTAAGCTCTTTATTTTCTTCTTGTGAGCTATCTTTTAATGTGTCAGATAAATCACTATCAATTCTTACAAAACTAATACCTTGATTATACATTTCTAAAGTAGACATATAAGGATTATCTAATTTAGTGTTTAATATAACTGCGTCCATATTGTTATCTTTAAACATTTTTATATATTGTGCTTGTTGGTTTTCATCTGTAACATAAAATACTTTGTTTTCGTGATGTTCTTTATTTTGTTCTAAATATTCATTTAATGTTACATATTTATTATTTATAGTTTTAAATAATAAACTATCTTTTACCTTATCGTAAAAATCTTTTTCTCTAAGACAACCATATTTTATAAATTGGCTTATATCATCCCAAAAGCCTTCAAACTGTTCACGTTGTTTTTTAAATAAACTATTTAGTTTATCTGCTACTTTTTTAGTAATATATTTACTCATTTTTGTAACATAGCCATCATTTTGTAAAAAGCTACGGCTTACATTAAGTGGTAAGTCTGGACAGTCTAATGTACCTTTTAAAAGAAGTAAAAATTCTGGTATAACTTCTTTTAAGTTATCTGCTATAAATACTTGATTATTATATAATTTAACTTGTCCTTCAATAGAATCTAATTCGTGCTTTAATTTTGGAAAATATAAAATACCTTTAAGCTTAAAAGGGTAGTCCATATTTAAGTGTATCCAAAACAGTGGTTCGTTAAAATCTGAAAATACTTGATGGTAAAATTCTTTATACTCTTCATCTGTACATTCATTAGGTTGTTTTAACCAAAGTGGATTTGTTTTATTTATAGGTAAAAGCTCTTTAATATCATTTTCATCTATTGTGTCATTTTCTTTATCTTGCTCTGCCTCTTTTTTCATTGCTTCTATATCTTCAAAGAAGATTTCGATAGGCATAAAATAACAATATTTATTTAATATTTCTCTAAGTTTAAAGGCATTTAAAAAGTCTTTACCTTCTTCACTTACAAATAAAGTAATAGTAGTACCTCTTTCTGTTCTATCACTTTCTCCTATTTCATATTCTATACCACCATCACATATCCATTTTGCAGGTGTAGCACCTTCTTTATAAGAAAGAGTATCTATCATAACTTTATCTGCCACCATAAATGCAGAATAAAAACCAAGTCCAAAATGGCCTATAATATCTCCACCATCTTCAAGCTGGTCTTTATATTTATTGACAAAATCACTAGCACCAGAAAAAGCTATTTGTGTAATATATTCTTCTATCTCATCAGCAGTCATACCTATACCATTATCTATAATTTGTATAGTATTATTTTCTTTATCAAGCACCACTCTAATACTAAATTTTTCGTCATCTTTAAGACTAGCTTCACCCATAGTAGATAGTTTTTTTAATTTATTTATAGCATCACAACTATTAGATACTAACTCTCTAATAAATATATCTGAATCTGAATAAAGCCATTTTTTTATAATTGGTAAAATATTTTCACTATTAATTGAAAGATTACCTTTTTTCATTTTTATACCTCCTAAAAATTAAATATTAACTATATTTTAATACTATAAATATAAAATGTCAAGAAAAAATAGCACTCTTTTTAAAAGAGTGCTAGTAAAAATTATTCCCTAGAAAAATATACATATGGATATAAATTAGTATAACTAATATTTAAAGACATATTATCAAATGTGAACTTTATTTCATCTATAATGTTAAAAATATTACCTTTTTCAAAACATATATTATTGTAAAATAAATCAAAAAGTTCTAAAAAATTAGCCCCTAAGCTATGTGTAGTAGAAAAAAATACCTTATTATCTGCTTTATATACTTTTATTAAATGAAAATTGTTTATATTATTTAATGTTTCTTTTTCTTCTATTGGTACAAGTTTATCATCTACACCATGATATGACTCTATGTAACAAGTATTAAAAAAATTGTTATATAAATAATTTAAAGATAGAAACTTACTATCCGTACCAAATATTTGTGAACTAAGATATTTATAGTTTAAAATTTTATTATTTAAAGAAATAAATCTATTGTGGATTAAATATTTTGGATAAATCCAAGATGAATTATCCAAAATATGTGTAAAAATTTGAGAATAAATATTACATAAATGTGCTAAATATGCACCGTGAGAATTACCAAAAGCCATTATTTTTTTAGAATTAATTTCACTTTTTGACATACCATATTCAATAGCATATAAAGTGGCATATATATTATCCATTGCTTGCAAAATAGACATATCACAAAAATTATCTAAAGTTTCTTCTTTAATTTCGTCTTGCATAAATTCATAACCAAAATAATCACATTGAACAGTAATTAAATTATATTTATTGGCAAACTCTTTACGCATTTTCTTATAAACATTTTTTTGGCTATGCCCACCAAAACCTGCTATTAAAAGAAGTATACCTGTTTCATCATTTATACCATTATCTGGCTCATATAGATATACATTAATATGTCTTTCGTCAGCTTATCCTTGCCCTAAAAGAGGTTTATAAAAATTATCATGAGCTTGTATATTTTTTATTATTTCTGACATAATTTTCTCCTTTATAAATTAAAAAAATTATAAACTATTAATAATAGCTTCTGCACATTTTATACCATCAACACCAGCAGATACAATACCACCAGCATAGCCACAGCCTTCACCACAAGGATAAAGCCCTTTATATTTTATAGATTGCAGAGTTTCTTTATCTCTAATAATTCTAATAGGTGAGGAGCTACGGCTTTCTACGGCAGTTAGCAAGCCATTTTCATCTCCAAAGCCTTTAATTTTTTTATCCATTTCTATAATACCAAGCCTTATGGACTCGTATATAAAATCTGGAAATATATCTTTAAAATCACAAGGAGTAACACCTGGTTTAAAGGTAGGTTCAATATTACCAATAGATGTAGAGCCAATACCTTTTAAAATATCGCCTATTTTTTGAACAGGTGCAAAGTAATTGCTACCACCAGCTATAAAGGCTTTTTCTTCAAGTTGTCGTTGAAATTTTACACCAGATAATATATTATTACTATCTAAGTCATCAGGATAAACTTCTATTAATAATGCACTATTTGCATTTTTACCACCTCTATCAAAGTAGCTCATACCGTTAGTAACAAGTCTATTTTTTTCAGAAGACGCATTTACAACATACCCACCAGGACACATACAAAATGTATAAGCACCACGATTATTAGGGAGTCTTACAGCTAGCTTATAATCGGCAGGTGGTAAATAGCAAGCAAATTTACCATATTGAGCATTATTAATAAAATCTTGGCTATGTTCTATACGAACACCAACAGCAAAAGGTTTTTTCTCAATAGGGTGATTTTTATTATTTATAAGCTCAAAGGTATCTCTAGCACTATGGCCTATTGCTAATATAACATTATCTGTTTCTATATTAAAAGTTTTATTATTTTCTAAATTTTCAACTGTAACACCAGTTATAGTATTATCTTCTGTTAATAAATCTATCATTTTATGTTCAAATAAAACTAAACCACCTAAAGATATTATTTCTTCTCTTATATTTTTAACCATTGTTATAAGCTTGTCTGTACCTATATGAGGTTTTGCAGTATATAAAATTTCTTCTGGTGCAGAGGCTTTAACAAATTCTTCTAATAGGACTCTACATCTATAATCTTTTATACCTGTTGTAAGCTTACCATCAGAAAATGTACCAGCACCACCTTCACCAAACTGTACATTAGAGTTTTCATCTAGGTTGCCTGTTTTCCAAAAATTATCTATATCTTTTTTACGCTTTTCTACACTTTTACCACGCTCTATAACAATAGGTTTAAGACCAGCACGAGCAAGAATAAGTGAAGCCATAAGTCCAGCAGGACCAAAGCCTACTATAACAGGGTTTTTACTATGTTGTTTTTTAGGGATATTATATATAAAAGGTTCAACCTTTGTAACATCTTTAAGTTTTAAATATTTTTTTTCATCTTTTATATGTACATCTAATGCAAGAACATAAAAACCACCTCGTTTTTCTCTTGCATCAATAGATTTCTTTGATATTTTGATATTTAAAATATTATCAATATTTGTTTTTAATGTTTTACAAACAATAGATTTTAAATTATCTTCTGTTATCTCTTTTTCTAAAGGATATTTTATATTTGATATTCTTATCATTTTTTTACCTTTCTAAATCATAGATTTTACGCAAGCTTTTGTAGCAACATAAGATGAAGACCAAGCCCATTGAAGGTTAAAGCCACCACAATCGCCTAAAACATCTAATATTTCGCCTGCACAATATAGGCCTTTTATTATTTTAGATTCTAAAGTTTTGTTATTAAATTCGTTAGTCCTTATTCCACCAGCAGTAACTTGGGCATTGTTAAAGCCATTGGTATCTAATATTTCTAATTTATAGTTTTTAATAAGATTTGCCATATTTTTTAATATATCATCTGTTAAATTTGTTACTAAAAATGATAATTTTTCTATACCACTATTTTTAGCAATAATATTTCCTAATCGTTTATTTAAAAGACCATTAAAATAGTTTTCCATATTTGTGTAGCTTAATAATCTTTTTCTATCTTTTAGTATATTAAATACTTCTTCTTCTGAAAAGTTAGGCATAAAGTCTATATATGCTATTAAATTTTTATATCTAGCAAAAAGAGTAGATAACTGAAAAACAGGAGGACCAGATATACCATAATCTGTAAATAATATCTCGCCATATTCTTCTTTTAAAAATGTAGAATTGCTATACATTTTTAAATTACCAGTTATTTTTATACCTTTTAAAGATTTTACTTTTTCTGGTGGTGTTTTTAGCTGAACTAGAGCAGGTGTAAGCTTTGTACAGCTATGCCCTAAAGACTTTAGAAGGTTTATACCACTACCATTAGAGCCTAAATTTTGGCTAGCCATACCACCAGTTGCAAAGATTATTTTATCGGCTAACATTTGCTCATTTTTTGTAGATATTATTTTAAATTTATCATTTTTTTTAACAATATTTTTAACATCAAATTCTGTTTTTATAGGTATTTTTAAGCTATCTATCTTATTTCTTAAAGCGTCTAATATGCTAGATGCTTGCTCGCTATAAGGATATACCTTACCATTGTCTAAAACAGTATGTAATACACCTAAATTATAAAAAAAGTCTATTGTATCTTGTGAAGAAAATTGCTCTAAAAAATATTTAGTAAAAAAACTATCTTCACCATAAAAATTTTCATAGGTTGCATAAATATTTGTAAAATTACAACGTCCGTTACCAGTTGCTAATATTTTTTTACCAACTCTATCCATTTTTTCAAGTATTATTATGTTTATAGCACCTTTTGATAGATTATAAGCGTGTATGGCAGAGCTAAGCCCAACTGCACCACCACCTATAATAGCCAATGTTTTTTTCATTTTATCACCTTAATCTATATTTTTTAATTGTTCTATTGCATAATTTTTATAAAAATATTCATCTGTGCTGTTTTTTAAATATGTAAATGATTTTATAGCATCATCTTTATATCCAAGGTTTAAAGCCATTCTACCTATCAATAAATTTATATTTAAAATAGAATAATAAACAAGAGATTTTTTTCTTACATATTTTGCTACATATTTTTTACGCTTTTTTAAATTATTATAACAGTTTATATATATATCGTTATTAAAAAAATCTTTGTGTATAACTTTAAAAATATTGTATGTATCTTCTAAAATGTAAGAAAAGTTACTAACAGAATAAAAAGTATTAATATATTTATTATAAAGGGTTTTAATATGTTCATATTCATTTTTTATAGAATATACACTCATTAAACCTATAATGCAGCTACATTTATAATTTTGTATCCAGTCATTTTGCTTTATGTTATCTGGTAATATCTCTATTTTATTAATAGTAGCTAAAAAGCTTGATATAGCATTTTCAAAATCTCCCATAATATAATATGCACTTGATATATAAAAATTATATTCTATAACTGTCTTATCTGCAAGAGGTTGTTTTAACCTATTTTGAAAGTATAGTATATGTCTTTTAGGTAAGAGTAGTGATTTGGGGTTGTTTTTTGTAAGCTTACTAGAAAATAGATTAAACCATATAATATTTATTATAACAATACATAAAAATGTAACTATTAAATTTTTTGTATTAAGATAAAATATAATAAAAGCTAGTATATTATATAATAAAATTAATAACCAAAGTTTTTTTACATTATTTATTATAAAGGGTCTAGAAAATATAAGCAAATAAAATAGTATAAATAAAATAAATGAAAAAAATACTTGAACAAGTATAAGCATAATAAAAATTCTCCCTTAATATATAATCTAATTTTAATAATTAAAAGGGTGTAGATAAAATCTACACCCTGAGGTTGTAGACAAAGTCAACAACCTCTTCAAAAAAATAACAAGTTTATTTTTTTGAGGTACTATAGGAAAAAAGCTAATTTCCTCGTACAAGGGCTAAAGCCCCTAGAAATCTAGCTTTTTACACAATCTGAGGCAAAGCCCCATCTTGTGATTAAAATTTTTATATCCTATTAAAATAGGATATAAAAATGAAAAATATTACTTTAATTTTATTTTGTCAACAGTCTGAGGGCGTAGATAAAATCTACACCCTCTATCTAATAAAAATTATTGGCTAATATTTAATTAGAAGATGTTTTAGATATATCTTCTTTTAATACATCATTTGTACCAATAACAATGGTTATATCATAGCCAAATTCTTCAACTTTTTGTGGATTAACTATTATTTTAGAATTAGTAAAGAATTGTTGCAAATCGTTACCTTCACCTATTTCAGATACATAAATTTTAGTTTCTTCAGATTTAGTATCTAAAGAATCACCAATATTTCCTACTATATATCCATTACTTTGTAAAAGGTCTCTAGTTTTTCCTGCAAGCCCAGATGTGTAGCTACCATTTAAAACTTGTATAGATTTATCAAAGCTATCTACATATACTATATCTTCTGGCTTAACAGTAGGTTTTTTAAACACTTCATATGCAAATTCTTTTACTTCTTGTTCATCAACTATTACAAACGATACACCACTTATAGTTTGTGTTGTACAAGGTAGGGTGTAAGTTTGAGTGTTAGAAACATCAACTTCTTTAATTTCACTTATATATTTTAAGCCATCATTTATTGTAAAGTTTGTATCTACATATTGAGTTAGTGTTGTAAAATAAGCACTAGGATTTGAAACAATAGAATCTAAACTAACAACTTTTTTAAAAAATTCTGTCATAAAAGCTTGCTGAACTTCTACTCTTTTTAAATCTCCTTGAGGATAGCTTCTAAAACGTAAAAGTTGTTCTGCTTTATCACCATCTAAAAGTTGAAGTCCTGGTTGTAAATTTATATATAAATCTTGCGTTGGGTCTGAATAATACATTCTTTGAGGTACATCAAACTCTATGCCACCAACAGAATCTACTATATATCTAAAACCTTCAAAATTAAAGTGTGCATAATAGTCTATCTCTACATCAAGTAAATCTTCTAAATATGTTTGTAAAAACTCCATACCTTGTTCTTTGCCATAGTTAGGGATAGAATTTATTTTTTTAAAAGAAGGGTCATCATAGGCTATGCTAGGTTCATTTTGTACCATAACTTCCCACATATCAGGTGGTATAGAAACTTTTGTATCTCTAGGAATAGACACAACAGATATTTGATTATTAACTGAGTTATAATCTACAAGCATTATACCATCTGTTCTACCTTCTCCTTCATCTGTACAAGCTATAAGAGCTAAAGTTCTTTCTGGTGCTTTTGGAGCAACTTTATCTACTACTTTATCTACAAAAGTTCCACCGTTGTTATTAGGGTCGCTTGTTACAAAAGCATATACAAAAAAACATACAACACCTATAAAATATAATGTAAGTATAGAAAAGACTATTCTAAAAAATTTTTTTATAAGACTTTTCTTTTTTTTCTTTTTATGTTTTCTTTTATTTTGCATATTTTCTCCTTTGTTGTAAATTTTAAATAATATAGATAAATACCTATATATGTAATAATTTTACTAGTTTTTATTAGTAGAAGAGCTCTCATTAGATTGTTGAGTAGATATGTTTTTTAAGGTGTCATCTGTACCAATAACAATAGTTATATCATAACCAAAATCTTTAGTTTTTTGTGGGTTAACTATTATTTTAGAATTAGTAAAAAATTGTTGTAAGTCGTTACCTTGTCCTATTTCAGATACATAAATTTTAGTTTCTTTAGATTTAGCATCTAAAGAGTCTCCTATGCTACCTACTATGTATCCATTATTTTGTAAAATATCTCTAGCATTGCCTGCCATACCTTTTGTATAGCTACCATTTAAAATTTGTATAGATTTATCAAAACTATCTACATATACTATATCTTCTGGGTTTATAGTAGGGGCTTCAAAAAGCTCATAAGCAAGATTTTTTACTTCTTCATCACCCATAATAAGAACATCTCCAGTGCTTAATCTTTTTTGGTCAATATGAGGCAATGTATAAGTTTTAGTATTAGTAACATCTATTTCTTTAAGTTCTCCTACATATTTTACTGCATCTGTTATTGTAAAGTTTGTATCTACATATTTTGTTAGAGCTGTAAAGTATGCTTTAGGATTTGATATAATACTATCTAAGCTTGTAACTTTTTCAAAAAACTTTTTCATAAACTCTTGCTGAACTTCTATTCTTTGTAAATCTCCTCTTGCATATCCAGTTCCATCACTATTTTGTCTAAAACGTAAAAGTTGCTCAGCTTTAGCTCCATCTAAAAGTTGAGGGCCTGGTTGTAAATCTATACGAAAATCTTGGTCTGGTGCATAATAGTTCATTCTCATAGGTACATCAAACTCTATACCACCAACAGAGTCTATTATATATCTAAAGCCTTCAAGGTCGAAAATAGCTGTATAATCTATTTCTATCTCAAGCCAATCTTCTAAATATCTTTTTAAAAACTCTATACCTTGTTCATTACCATATCTTGGGATAGAGTTTATTTTTTTATTTTTACGATTATCACCAGCTATTATAGGGTAGTTTTGCACCATAACTTCCCACATATCATCTGGTATATCTGTAACTTTTGTATCTCTTGGTATAGATAATACAGTTATTTGATTATTTATAGTATTATAATCTACAAGCATTATACCATCTGTTCTAAAACTATCTTTATCAGTACAAGCTACAAGAGCAAGTGTTCTATCTGGTGGCTTGGGTGTAACTTTATTTGCTAGTTTATTTATAAAATTACCTCCACCTTGTATATCATTAGAGTCACTTTTTATAATAGCGTAAGTAAAAAAACATACAACACCTATAAAATATATTGTAAGAATAGAAAAGACTATTTTAAAAAATTTTTTAGTAAGACTTTTATTCTTTGCTTTTTTTACTTGGTTATTTTTTCTTATTTTCATATTTCCTCCAAAATAGTTTTACACATTTTTAGCGTGCCATTTTTTAGAAAAGATTCTTGAAAAATAGAATATAGACCTAAATATCCAATCAATATACATACCAGCCCATATACCATATATGCCATAATCAAAATATACACCTAAAAGCCAAGAAAAGAATATTCTAAATATAATAAGGCTTATTACAGATATATTCATAGTAAACTTAGCATCTCCTGTTGCTCTTAAAGCACTAGGTGTCATAAAAGATGTTGCCCAAAAGATAGGGCTTAGTATTAAAAAGCTATTTATAAGATTATGTGAATATTCTAACACCTGTGTATCCTTTGTATAAAGCATATATATTTTGCTACAAAATATGTAAAACAAGATGTTCATTATAAGCTGAGATATATTTGCACCTAAAGTTTGGCTAAGCATAACTTTTTTTGTTCTTTGCATATCTCCACTACCATAAGCATTACCTGTTGATGGAACACAAGTTACTTGAAATGTTTTACCTGGTAACTGTATAAAGTTTGATATAGAGTTTGATATAGTATTTGCAGATAATGCTGCTGTGCCCATACCAGACATAAAAACTTGCACTAACAATTTGCCACCATTAAAGATAATACCATCAATAGAGTTTGGTATAGCAATATCTAAAACTGGCTTTAATATATTAAAGCTAACTTTTATAGTAGGCTTAGGCATTTTTAATATTCTAGGTTTAAAATAAACAAAAAATTGGAGTATTGAACTTGAGATGAGGCGTGATGCTAAAAGCCCGTAGCCAACACTACTTATACCAAGTTTTAAAACTTTTATACAAAAAATAGTAATTATTACATAAAAAATATTAGATAAAAAAGCTCCTATAAGTGGACTTAAATTATCTCCAGTTGCACGTCTTATACCTGTAAAAACATTAAATAATGTTAAAAATGGTAACGATATAGACGTAAAAAATAAATATACACTAGCAGAGTCTAAAACTGCTTGCTCTGCTTTACCAAATAGCATATTTAAAAGAGGGGTTCTAAATATCATAAGAAAAGCACTTATGATAATAGAAGCATATAAAGATATAGTGATAGAATGACTAGCACATTCTTGTGCTTTTTTAATATCACCTTTACCCACACATTGAGAAACTATTGCTGTTATACCTGTTGCTATACAAGTTAAAATATTCATAAAAACAAAGTTTATCTGGTCTACCATACCAACACCAGCACTAACTGCTGTGCCAAGCCCACTAACTAGCATTGTTCCTAGCATTGTAGAAACAGTAGAAAGTGTTTGTTCTAGCATAACAGGTAAATATAAGTTTACAAAACGATAAGCTCTCAAGCTTTTCATATAAATTGCCCCCTCTAAAAATCTAGTTTATAAAAATCAAGGTTTAAAAGAGCTTTTTAAAGATACTATTCTATTAAATACAAGATTATCTTTTTCAAAATGCTTACTATCTGCCACAAAATACCCATTTCTTATAAACTGAAATCTATCCATTTTGTTGGCAGATAAAATAGAAGGCTCTATATAAGCATTATCTAATACGATTAAAGAATTTTTATTTTCAACAAGCTCTTTTTCATCTTCTTCTGAAGGAACTACTAGGCTATCATATAAATTAACAGTAGCTTTAACTGCGTGTTTAGCAGATACCCAATGTATTGTTCCTTTTACTTTACGTCCTGTAAAGCCAGAGCCACTTTTTGTCTCTGGGTCATAAGTACATCTAAGCTCAACAATGTTGCCATTTTCATCTTTTATAACTTCGTTACACATTATAAAATATGCACCTTTTAGCCTAACTTCTTTACCAACAGAAAGACGGAAAAACTTTTTAGGAGCATCTTCTAAGAAGTCTTCTCTTTCTATATAAAGCTCACGAGAAAACATAACTTCTCTACTACCTAAGCTTTCATTTTCTGGGTTATTTTCAATAGTTAGGGCTTCTTCCATATCTTCTGGATAGTTTGTTATAACCACTTTAATAGGGTCTAAAACTGCCATAACAACATTTACCTTAGCTTTTAAATCTTCTCTTATGCAGTATTCTAACTGAGCTGTGTCTACAACACTTGATGCTTTAGACACACCTACCATTTGACAAAAGTTTCTTATAGACTCTGGTGTGTAACCTCTTCTTCTTATACCAGAAAGGGTAACAAGGCGTGGGTCGTCCCAACCATCTACTTTGCCTTCTTCTACTAATTGTCTTAAATATCTTTTACCCATAATTGTGTTAGATAAATTAAGCTTTGCAAACTCTATTTGTCTTGGTTTTACCTCAAAATCTAGCTCATTTATAAACCAGTCATATAAAGGTCTATGATCTTCAAATTCCATTGTACAAATAGAATGTGTTATTCCTTCAAAGGCATCTTCTAGAGGGTGGGCAAAGTCATACATAGGGTATATGCACCAATCGTTACCTGTTTTATGATGTGGTATATGTGCTATTCTATATATAACTGGGTCTCTCATATTTATGTTAGGAGAAGACATATCTATTTTTGCTCTTAAAGTTTTTTCTCCGTCTTTAAACTCTCCTTTACGCATACGCTCAAAAAGGTCTAAATTTTCTTCTACTGAACGGTTTCTATAAGGGCTTTCTTCTCCTGGTGTGTTTAGAGAGCCTCTTTTTTCTCTTATTTGTTCTGCTGTTAAATCACATACAAAAGCTTTGCCTTTTTTTATAAGCTCTACTGCACATTCATACATTTTTTCAAAATAGCTAGATGCAAAATATAGTCTATCTTCCCAGTCAAAGCCAAGCCATTTTATATCTTCTTTTATAGAACGTACAAACTCATCATCTTCTTTAGCAGGGTTTGTATCATCAAAACGAAGGTTGCATTTGCCACCATAATAGTCGGCAAGGCCAAAATTTAAGCATATGCTTTTTGCGTGTCCTATATGAAGATATCCATTAGGCTCTGGTGGAAATCTAGTGTGTATTTTATTAAGCTTACCTTCTAAGTCTGCTTGTATATAACTATGTATAAAATTACCTGTTTGAGATAGATTATTATTTTCAGTTTCCATAACAAAAATTCCTCCTAAGTTAAAAAGTTTTACTTTCAAAGTCGTAATAATAAAACACTTTTTTACAATGTTCACATATTCCAAATTTCATAATTTTATCATTGGTTTCTGTTGAAAGCTTAAAATCTAGGTTTACTTTTATATTATTACCAGTTTGGTTGCAAATATGATTTTCAAAATAATAATTTTTGCTTTTTTCAAATCCATTAGCCTTTGACATAATGTCTTTTAAGCTATCTAAAAGTTCCATAAGCGCCTCCAATATTTACTAACTATTAATTTATTATTATATTATAAACCTATAAAAAGGTCAAATTTTTTTGAGTTTTTAGCCTTTAAAAAATTTTTTTGAAAAAAATTAAAAAAATTTTAAAAAAAAGTGTTGACATATTTTAATTTATGCTATATAATTGATTTTGTTGTTGAGGCAAGCCCAGATAGCTCAGTCGGTAGAGCAGAGGACTGAAAATCCTCGTGTCGGCGGTTCGATTCCGTCTCTGGGCATATTTATGGGTCACTAGCTCAGTTGGTAGAGCACTGGACTTTTAATCCAGGTGTCCCGGGTTCGAACCCCGGGTGACTCACTTTAAAAAGGGGTGTACGCTGTTGGCGTATGCTTTTTTTTGTATATAATAATTTTTAATATTTATGGATATATTTTTTAGTTTATGTTAAAATTACTTATATTGGCTATAATTATAATATGATACACTTTACGATATAGATAACTATCCATATATAGCTAAAAAACTTTTTAAGGAGAATGATATGGAAAAATTAATGCTTATTGATGGACACAGTATAATGAACAGAGCTTTTTATGCAATACCTCTTTTAACTAATAAAGATGGGCAACATACTAATGCTATATATGGCTTTTTAAATATTTTATTTAAGCTTATAGAAGAAGAACAACCTACATATATAGGCGTTAGCTTTGACTTGCCTAAGCCTACATTTAGACATTTAAAATATAGCGATTATAAGGGTAATAGACGAAAAACTCCTGAAGAGCTTAGAAGCCAAATACCTTTAATAAAAGATGTGTTAAAATCTATGAATGTTATTATATATGAAAAAGAAGGCTATGAGGCAGACGATGTTTTAGCAACAGTTGCTAAAAAAGCAGAAAATATAGGTATAAGCCCTATTATTGTAAGTGGTGATAGAGATTTATTACAGGTGGCAACTGATAATATAAAAATAAAAATACCTAAAACAAAAGCTGGCAAAACAGAAATAGAAGATTATTTTGCAAAAGATGTTATAGAAAAATATAATGTAACACCTAAAGAGTTTATAGAAGTTAAAGCTCTTATGGGCGATACATCTGATAATGTGCCTGGGGTACCTTCTATTGGTGAAAAAACTGCTATAAAAATTATTAGTGAATATAAAACCGTTGAAAATGCTATTGAAAATGCATCTAATATTAAACCTAAAAAGGCAGGAGAAAATATTTTAGAATATAAAGACCAAGCACTTCTTAGCAAATATTTAGTTACAATAGATACAGACGTACCAATAGATTTTTTAAATGAAAAAACAGAAAATATTTTTAATGAAAACTTTTTTGAACAATGCAAAAAATATGAACTAAAAACTATATTATCAAAATTTAAAGAAACACCAAAAAAAGAAGAAAAGCTTACTTTTAATCTTATAGAAAATATAGAAGAAGCAAAAATATATTTTAATAATCTTAAAAAAGATGAAGAAATAGCTTATAAAATGGTATATGATAATAATATATTTGTAGGTATAGGTTTTACAACAAAAGATGATGTAGGCACTTTTATAAAAGTTTATGATAATATAAGTGAAGATGAAATATTAAATATATATAAACCATTTTTTGAAGAAGATTATAAAAAAATAACAATAGATGCTAAGCCTGATATTGTATTTTTAAA
>CALWSN010000125.1 GCA_944384215.1 uncultured Clostridia bacterium
ATTTAATATTATTATAAATATTAATGCTACCCTTATATTTTCAAATCTTAAATTTTCTCTCCATTTGCATCTTTTATATAAACCATATAACAAACCTTCTCCTATTTGCTTTATTTCTTCTATATCCATTCCTAAAGAATACCCTGCATAAAATGTATAAAATCCTGACAAAAATATTCCATAATAATATCCTCCCATAGCTTTTTCTATTTTTTCATAAGGATGATTAGCTTTCTCTTCCTCAAATCTTCTTTTTATTGTTTCAAACCTTTCACTATAGTTGTTCAAATGAAAATTATATTTTTTTTCAAAATATTCTTTATCTTTTATTTTATCTCTCATATTTTTTCTCCTTTTATTTTATTATTTTAATTTATTATATTATTCTACCTTTTAATATTATTTTCCTTTATTTTTTATTTAATTTTTTAATATTTGTTCCATCTCTATTTTGCTTAGCTCTCTTAATACTTCTCCATTTCTGCCTATTTCAAAATATCTTACATTACCTGTTTGGTCTATTAAAGATGCTAATTTTAATATGTTTCCTACCCCCTCTTTTCCATTTAAATTTATATTATCAATATCTTGTTCTAAAAGTTTTTGTATTTCTTGTGCTTTCTCATCCCCTACAGCTTTTATTAAGTTATCTTCTATCCAATCATCATCCATTTGTACATTATTGGTATTCTTATTCATTTTAGGTTTATTAGCTTTTGTTCTAAATTTACTTTCTACAATAACTATCTCTGGCGGTGGTGTGTTATTTTTAAATATTAAATCTATACCTTTATGGGTAGGGTCATTTATAGTTTTTAACCTTGAGCTATCTAGCATTATATTTTCTAAATCACCCATTTCATACATTTCTAGCTCTGTTAAAAATTCACCATAGTTACCTTTTTGTAAGTTTTTAGCTTTTGCTGGGTCAAAGCCTTTTATTTGTTCGTTTATATCTGTTTTTCTTAATTTTTGATTATCTCCACCTATTTTAACTATTTTATTGTTAGTATGTACTTCTTCTATATCAACTTTTACGCCTTTGCCATTGTTTACAATCCCTAAATTAACATCTAAATCATCCTTTATTCTTTTCATCTGTTCTGTTATATTTGCAACCATATTTTCTGATATGCTTAATATTTCTTCAAATGCTTTTTTAGTTGCCCTTGATGCATTTTTTAATCCTTTTTCAGTTATTTCTTTTGCAGCTTTATCTCCTCCTTTTCCTGTTATTTTATCTATAAATCCTTTTGTTCCTTTCTTAAAACTGTTCCAACCATCTGGTATAGCTTTTATCCCTTTTTCTATACCATTTCCAATTTCTTTAAATGGTACTTTCTTTAATGCCTTTATACCATCTCCTACTGCTGGCACAAATCCTACTACATCTAATGCTAAATCACCTACATTTCCCCAAGTCCATTCCCAATTTTGAACGTCATATACTATCTCTCTTACATCTGCTATTTGACCAACTACTGGTATACAGCCAACACCTATTTCTCCAACTGTGCCTAATAGTGTTGTTTCATCTCCTGCATAACTTCCTTTTATTGCTTGAGTAAATGATTTATCTAAATAATTTACTGTGCTTTCTGCAAAATTATTTATTTTATTACCTAAATTTAAACCTTTTTTTAATAAATTATTAAATTCCCTACTTTCGTATATTTTTTTCCCTTCTTCTTTTATATTTTCTACAAATCCTTCTACATTTTGACGCAAATAACCTTTTCCACCTGTTATTACTTTTCCCCTTACTACTAAAGCATTTTCTTTTATTTCACCTATTTGTTCTTTTAATTTATTTAATATATTTTCTCCTACTTTTTTCGCCCCTTTATCTTTAACTTCTTTTATAGTTTCTTTTATTTTTTTACCTGATTCTTTGGTGGCTTTAACTACATTCGCTACTGTATTTTTAGCTTTATTTACTATATTTTGGGTTACTGATTTTGTAGTTTTAACCATATCACCTATTGTATTTTTAGTTTTGTTTACTACACTACTTACTTTGTTTTTTACGCTATTAGTTACTTTCTTTACTGATTGCTTTCCAGCATTTACTGCATTTCCTATAGAATTACCTGCTTTTTTTATTATATTACCTATTCCTTTTATGCTCAATTCTTTTCACCATTTCTATCTTTAGTATATTTTAATTCCTTTCATTTGTTCTTCTGTTAAATTTAAGCTTATTATCTGCTCTCTTTTAAATTTACAATCTTTAAATTTACATTCTTCAAAATTTGTATTTTCTATTATTGCTTCTCTAAAATCTATACCTTCAAATACACTACTTCTAAAATCTACATTTGTCAAATTTGTATTTCTTAAGTTTGTTTCTAAATATCCAACTTCTACTAAGTCATCTATTTTCCCTTTTCTCATTATTGAATATGTCATTTTACTTCCACTTAAATCAGCATTTTCAAAATCTACTTCGCTTAAAAAACTTGATATTATAGTACTGTTTCTTAAATCACTATCTTTAAATTTTCCTCCGTTTAATATACTATATGATAAATCTACTTCTTTTAATTGACTTTTTCTAAAATCTGCTCCTCTTAAATCATATTGCTCTAAATTAAAACTATTTAATTCTAGATTTTTAAAATCTTGTCCACAATATTCTTCTTCTATATTTTTTGATAACCACCTTTTTATTTTTATTTGATTTTTTTCAAAATTTTCTGTATATATTAAGTCGTATATGTCATAAAATTTCCCTGTATGTATATTAAATATCTTTTCTTTATTTAAGTTCTTATACTCTTCTGTTTCTGTTAGTTCTATAATACTATTTCTCATAATACTTACTATATAATTATGAAATTTATCTATTATTTTTATCATTATATTATTTATATCTGTGCTATTTATTTTAAATATATATCCTCTTCCTTCTTTTAATAAATTTTGCCACATTTCTTCATAATATTTGTATATATACTCTACATTATATTCTTCTATCTTTATATCTCCTTTTAAATACCAGTCTTTATCATATATATAAATTTCATATTTATAATTTTTATTTGTTATTTTTGTTAACATTAAGTTGTAACTTAAATACCCTATTTTAAAATCTGCATATTCTTTTTGTATTTTTTGACTTACTTCTTTAAAATTTAATATAAATTCCTTTTTATACTTTTCAATATTTTTTTGAAAATCTTCTTCCATCTTTTCTAATGTTTCTTTTAATATTGGTTCAAAACAATTATAATAAAAATGGTCTGGAATATAATCTATCATATTATACCTCCTTACATTTTTCATTTTCTTTGATTGTTAAAATTATTTTATTTATTACTCCCTCCCATTCTTTCTTTTGAAAAACATCACAACTAAATGTTAATATTAATAACCCTATTGTAAGTGGTATAAAATATAGTCTATTAAATAATTCTCCATCTAATACAGGTACAATAAATGAAAATGTACCTATCTTTTTGTCTTCCGTCTCTACTATATCTATATTTTCCATTTTACTTGAAGGATACATCCTTTTAAACTCTCTTAGTATTATATCTCTTATTTCTTCTATATCTTCATTTGAAATTTCTCCTTCTTCTAAACTAAAATTAAAATTTACTGTTGTATCTTCACTTGTATATACATAATCTGGACTATCACTTGATGAATATTTGATTTTTACTAATTCTTCATTCATTAACACAAAATCTTTTGGTAGTATTATTTTTATTTTACTATCATATATTTCTTTTTCTTCTAATAATAGCTTTTCATATCTTACTATTATGTATCCTTTTTCTATATTATTTTCTACATTAAAATAGTTTATTTTTTCTTCATCTTTTATCTCTCTTAAACTTTGTATCAAATTCTCTTGATATCCCATATACATCAACTCCCTTTAATATGCGTTACATTATCTACTACTATATTGGCATTTTGTGTTGCTAGTGCTATTTTATCATTTGAGCATATCTCTAGTTTTTCACTTTCTATCTTTATATTTTTTTCTGAATATATATTTATATTTTCATTTGATACTATAGATATACCTCCTGTGTTTTGCATATTTATATACAAGCTTTCTCCATTTGTTGTAAATTTTAGTTCATCTGGTGATAATTTTAATTCTTTTTTATCTATTGTACCAAAATATTTTGTGCGTGTATCTTGTGTTTTTTCATTTTCTTTACCATCTTGTCTTAATATCTTTCTTAAATATGCATGTTTTTCATCTTTTGTTGGCAAATATAACTCTATTTTATTATCTATTTCTGGCATTATATACCAACCAGTATTTCCCTCTGTTGTATAGTTGCTAACAAAATTATATAAATATGCCTTAGCTTCTTCTTGTTTTTCATCTATATCAAGATGTACCTTTATTTTATCCTTTTCTATTTTTATAACTTTACCATTTATAACTTGCCCTATTATTTGCTCGTTATATAACCTTTCTTGCTTTATATTTTTTTCTTGCTTTAGCTCATATGTATTTAATAAATCACTACCTTTTAGTTGTAAATATTTTTTAATTACTACTAATTTTAATTGTTTATAAAAAATTTTATCTCCTATTTCATAATTATCTTTAGTTTCTATTTGGTAACTAATAAAATCTTCTTCTGTTACTTTCATATGATTTTCTTTAAAATAAAAATAATTTTCCATATCTTTCTTTATTTTATATTCATATTCATTAGATATATATTCTTTACCTTTTTTTATACCTATAAAAATATTAGGTTTTTCTGTTTTTATATCTGGACAAAGTTGTAGTCCTAAATAAGAGCTTAATCTTTTTATAAATTTCCAATCTGTTTCGTTATATTGTATAAATGGTATATCTAAAGTTTTTGAAAAATCTCCCATAAATATGGTATTACCTTTATTTTCTTTTACTATATCACCAATTAAATTTCTATATGTAGTACTCATATCTTGAAAACTTCTAAATTTTTTATTAAAATCTAGCATTATAGAATAGCTATGTCCTTCTATTTCAAAATTATATAAATTACCTGTATGTTCAATTTTTATTTTGGTTATAACACCGTAAAATATATCAAAATCTTCTATTTTTATTAAATTTTTTTCGTATATTATTTTTTTACCTATTATTTTAAAGTTATCTGGTATGCCAAGCTCTTGAAATTTTTGTATATTTTCTTTATCATTATCCAATATACCTTTTATAAATATTTTAGAATGCTCGTTAAACACTTCATAAACTTCTAAATTTTTTATAATCTTATATTTAAAAGGAAGTTCTATTTTTAATTCTTCTGTAACTATGCTCAAATTAAACACCTCTTTTATATAGTTTACATAATCTCCACAGGTATTAGGTTTATACCATAAGGCAAAGATTTTAATAAATTTTCGGCTAAATGTATAGATATTGCTAATTTTTCTATTGTGTTATACTTTATTTTAAAAATATATTTATCTTTAATTTTATCTTTATATAAAGTTACATTTTTATTAGTTTGATTAGTTTTTTCTTCAATACAATCTATTTCTTCAATATCTATTTTAAAATATGGCTTTTGTATTTTATTTTCTACATCCGTTACAAAAAATGGAACAATATTAAAGTCTTCATATGAGGATATAATTTCATAAAATTTCTCTGATACACAAAAATAATATGTAAAAATATTTTTACCTACTATGTAATCTTGAAACTGTGTATATTTATCTGTTTTTAAATTTATTATAAAAGCCTCTTCTTTTTCAAAATCTTTATTTTCAAAATTTAATTTAAGTTTATTTTGTAATTTATTATCTTCTTCTAATAAAAAATATTCCATAAAAATCTCCTAATTTATTCTTACCTCTGGACCTCTTATATCAACTTCTGTATCAATTTTTATTTGACTTCTTTTACAATTCATTCTTATTTCTTCTCCAGCTATAATCTCTATTTTTTCTTCTGCCTCCATTTTTATTTCTTTATCACTTTTTAATAATATAGGTTCTGTACTTATTATCTCTATACCTGTATTTTGATTCATTCTTATATAAATAACTCTATCTTCGCCTGTGTCTCTATCTTTACCATTTATACAAGTTATTAAAATTTCATTTGGTGAAAATTTAATTTCCTTTCCATCTATAGTTCTAAAATATTTTATAGCAGGATTGTTTATTTTATCTGTCCCTTTATCCCCTATCCTTAATGAGCTTATGCCTACGGCATCACTTTCTTCTTTGGTAGGAAAATATGTGTAAACTGTATCGTCTACCTCAGGCATACAATACCAACCACTATTCCCTTCTGCTGTATACATTGTAGAATATAAAAACTCCCAAGCAGTGGCTTCTTCTTGAATCTTATCTATTTCTAAATGTACTTTTACTCTATCTTGTACAGGTTTTAAAACTTTCCCTTTTAATGAAAGTCCTATTATTTTTTCATTGTAAAACGTATCTCTTGTAAGACCTTTTTTATTACATAGTTCATATTCAAATTTTAATATACCATCTTTTAAAAATGCTCTTTTTTTGCTTATATATAAATCATAGTTTTGATATTTAACTTTATTGTATACATCATAATTTTCAATAGTTTCTATTTTAAATCTCACACTATCTAGCTCTTGTAAATTTTTATTGTAGTTTTCTTTAGATATAAGATAGTTTTTTATATTCTTTTCTAAAGAATAGCTATGTTCTTCTATATCCCCAATATTTTTACCTTCTCTAATACCAAATAAAAGGTTTGCACCATTATCAGCACCTAATGGTATTAAACCTACATTAAATCTAGATGCTAACCTTTTTAAAAATTCCCAGTCTGTTTCTTCATATTGTAAAATCATGTTTTTTATTTTTTTACCATTACTAGCAAAATCTAATATACTACTTGGACTATATTCACTTGCTATTTTATCCATTATATTTTTATATGTCATATTTTTATTTTGAAAAGAACGGCTTTTCTTTTTTATATCTAACTTAAAAGAGTTTGATACACAATTTAAAGTTAAATAATATACACTACCTATATGTCTTATTTCAGATTTTTGTATAATACCATTAAATATAACCATTGGAATATCTTGCTCTATTCTTACTTCTATAGGGCTAAGTGCTGTTATGTGCTTTACAAAAAACTCTTGTTCACCCTCTTTTAAAATTCCTGTTATTTTACAATAGCAATGTTCGTTTATCTCATATTTCATCTCAAAATCTATAATCTCTTGTAAGTTCATAATATTAGTTTTAAGCTCTAAATAAGTTATTGCTTCCATATCTACACCTCCTAATCTTTTATTTGTCCCGATTTTTCTATTTTTATTATTCCTCCATTTAGACAAGGCAATATACAATTATCTAAAAGTGCTATTTCGTTTTCTATACTATGCTTTTTATTAGCTAATTGCCATTTTAATATTATTGATGGTGTGCAAGCTGGTGGTGGAAAGCTCCTTTTACAACTACAAAAATTTGTTATATTTACCCCTACCACATTATCTGATATTACAGCTTGTCCTTCTCCATTTATTAAAGCAGTTTTTCCTTTTAGGACTATTAACTTTGATTTACAAGTACCTAAAGTACAATATAATATAGCACCATCTCTTACACTTTTTTGAGACATAAATATCACTCCTTATATAATTACAAAATTAATAATTCATCTTCTTTAAAATAATCTGTTTTTTCTTTTTTCTATTTTTTATATCACTTAAAATTAATGATAAATATTTAAATATTTCTTCTTTTGTTAATCGTGTTTTATCTTTTAAATTTTATCTATTTTTTAATATCTTTCTATTAAATCTATATCTACTGAATTATCCACATTTAAGCAAGCATAGTAAAAAGCTATGTCTTTCATATTTTCTAAATTACTATTCATTGCTTCATTTACAAATCTTTTTATAAATTCCCAATTTGACTCTTTGTATTGTAAAACTAAATTTTCTATATTTTTATTATTTTCTGCTGTTACTATGTAATTACCATTAATATAATTGCTTAAAATAGACTTTATTATATCTCTATATTTAATAGATGAGTTTTGATATGTTCTTATATGCAAATTTGTATCCATTAAAATAGTTGATGTTTTTATTTGAATAGTTAATAACTTTAATTTATTTTTAGATTTTATCTTAAATGTTGTATAGAGTTACTTTTATTTTCATCAAAAATTTCCACATTTACCCATAATTTATATTTACTAGCTAATTCTAAAAAGCTCTCTTTCTTTTACTTATCTACATATCTTGATATTTCTTAACTATTATGCTCATTTACCATTTTTATGTCTTTATATTTTATTATACTAATAAATTCAAATACCGATACTTTAATATATACTCCTTTTATAAAATCTCTCATAAATTCTCCTTCTAAAATATTATATATATCGACAATATACAATTTTATTGTACCATATTGTTTTATTTGATACAATATGATTATTACAAAACATATTAAATATAATCTAAATATAATCTATTTGTATAGTTTTTATCATTAAAAAAAGCCACCTATTTAATCGGCGGCTTTATATAATATACAATTAACTATTCATTATAATATCTAATGTTATACTATAAATAGTATTATTTTAACACACTTTTTTAAGTATTAATAATTTTTGCCCTGGATATATTAAATCAGGATTTTCTATATCATTAAGTTCTACTATATAATCTACTGTTGTGTTAAATTTTTTAGCTAAACACCAAAGCGTATCCCCAAGTTGCACTACATATGATGCTGTCAAGACAGGAAATAAAACTTTTAAATTTTTACCCCATTATTGTATATTTTATCA
>CALWSN010000126.1 GCA_944384215.1 uncultured Clostridia bacterium
CAGACATACAAGGTTTAGAAGACTTTTTTGGTGATATGGACTTTAAAGTAGCAGGTAGTCATAAAGGTATTACTGCTATACAAATGGATATAAAAATTGATGGTTTAACACCAGAAATTATAAAACAGTCTTTACAAAAAACTAACGAAGCTAGACAATATATACTAGACCAAGTTATGCTAAAAGCTATTGAACAACCTAGAAAAGAGCTTTCTAAATATGCTCCTAAAATAGGCTTTTTACAAATAGACCCAGAAAAAATGGCAGATGTAATAGGGCCTAGAGGAAAAACTATAAACAAAATATTAGAGCAAACAGGTGTTGATAAAATAGATACAGAAGATGGTGGCAGAATATTTGTATCTTCTAACGAACAAGAAAAAATAGATAAAGCTTTATCTATAATAAAAGCAATAGCTAAAGATGTTGAAGTAGGAGAAATATTTACAGGTAAAGTTGCAAGAATATTAAACTTTGGTGCTTTTGTAGAGATTGCTCCAGAAAAAGAAGGTTTAGTTCATATATCAAAACTTTCAAATGAAAGAGTAGCAAAAGTTGAAGATATTGTAAATGTTGGAGATGAAGTTATAGTTAAAGTTATAGAGATAGACGAGCAAGGAAGAATAAATCTATCTATAAAAGATGCTTTAAGCTAAAATTTAATAAACACATTAAAAGCCTTATAGATTTTGCTGTAAGGCTTATTGTTAAATAAAATTAATGTATAATTTAATAATTTTTAAGTAAAATTTATAAATTAATTTTTTTATTTTGTTTAAAAATATTTAGCAATATTTATTTTTAAATATAAAGTATTCAAAAAATTGATTAAATTATTTTTTATTAAATATAAATAACTATCTTTAAGTATTATAATTATAATGTTTTAGGGTAAAATAAAATATTATAATTAATAAAGGAGAATACTATGTTTGATACAATAAAGTTAGAAAATGGAGTATCTATTGTTATGGAGCAAATGTCTTCTGTACGTTCTGTGGCTTTAGGTATATTTATAAAAAATGGTTCTACAAATGAAACAAATAAAAATAATGGTATATCACATTTTATTGAACATATGTTATTTAAAGGCACACATAAAAGAACATCTAAAGACATAGCTGAAGAAATGGATAATATAGGTGGACAGTTAAATGCATTTACATCTAAAGAATATACTTGTTATTATGCTAGAGTGTTAGACACTCATATAGACACAGCCATAGATGTATTAACAGATATGCTTTTTAATTCTAAATTTGATGACATAGATATAGAAAAAGAATCTAAGGTAATATTAGAAGAAATAAGTATGTATGAAGATAGCCCAGATGATATAATTTTTACAAAACTACAAAAAGAAATATGGAAAGACTCTTCTTTAGGATATGGTATATTAGGTACTAAAGAAAATGTGTCTAATTTTAAAAGACAAGATTTTTTTGATTATATGAATGAAAAATATGTTGGAGAAAATATAGTAATAGCAATAGCAGGTAGTTTTGATAAAGAAAAAATATTATGTAATATAAAAGAAAAAATGATGCATATGCCAAAAGGTAAACCTAGCTTAGAGGCTAATAATAAATATATTTATACACCAAGTAGAACTAAAATATATAAAGATATTGAACAATTACACCTTGCCATTGTATTTGATGGAATATCTATAAAAGATAAATATAATTATAGTATGAGTTTGTTAAATACAATAATAGGTGGTGGTATGAGCTCTATACTTTTCCAAAAAGTAAGAGAAGAACACGGACTTGCATATTCTATATATTCATATAATAATAGTTATGTAAATAACGGGTTATTTAATATTTATGTGGCACTTAATAAAAGTCAGTTGCAAAAAACTATAAGTATAATTTATGAAGAAATAAATAATCTTAAAAATAATAAAATAACTAAAGAACAAATAGAAAAAACTAAAGAACAGCTAAAAAGTAATTATATAATGGGATTAGAAAGTACATCTAATAGAATGTCTAGTATAGGTAGGTCAAAAATATTAATAGATAAAATAAAAACTCCAGATGAAATAATACAAGAAGTTGACTTAATCAAAAAAGAAGATATAGATTATCTTATAGACAAAGTTTTTAATATGGATAAAATGAGTATATCTTTAGTTGGTAAGGTAGATGATATAAAAATTGAAAATTTGTAACATAAATTTAATATAAATGGGTAAACTATATTTGATAGCATAATAAACTTTGCTATTTTTTAAGCATTCTTATTTTTTAAGGAGGTATTTTTATGCAGACCAAACCTTTGGATTGGACAGCACTTACACTTGTAATAATAGGTGCTATAAATTGGGGTCTTATTGGATTTTTTAAATTTGACCTAGTTGCAACATTATTTGGTGGTATGGACTCTCTTGTAAGTAGGATTGTTTATGCTTTAGTTGGACTTGCTGGTTTATATTGTATAACTTTATATGCTAAAATCGGTAATACCCAATCTACAACAAGTAGATAAAAATTATAAAAAATGAAGAGAAGTTTTATATAAATTTCTCTTTATTTTTTAAATATAAGGAGAAATTTATGAAATATGATAATATAAAACTTGCTAAATTTATAAGTAGAAAAAATAGATTTATAGCAGAAATAGAAATAGATAATAAAATAGAGCTATGTCACGTTAAAAATACAGGTAGATGTAAAGAACTATTAATAAAAGGTGTAGATATTTTTGTACAAGAAAATAATAATGAAAATAGAAAAACAAAATATTCTCTTATATGTGTAAAAAAGGGGAATTTGCTTATAAATATGGATAGTCAAATTCCTAATTATGTTGCTAAAGAGGCAATAGAAAATGGTATAATAGATGAAATAAAAAATGTAATAAGTATAAAGCAAGAGGTAAAATATAAAAATTCTAGATTTGATATATATTTTGAAAAAGAAAATAATTTAAAAGGGTTTATAGAAATAAAAGGTGTAACTTTAGAAGAAAATGGTATAGTTAAATTTCCAGATGCACCTTCTGAAAGAGCTATAAAACATATAAATGAATTGATAGAGGCAAAAAAAGAAGGGTATGAAGCATATATATTATTTGTTATACAATTAAAAGATGTGAAGCATTTTGAGCCTAACAAAGAAACTCATTATGCTTTTTATGAAGCATTAAAAAATGCTAAAAATAATGGTGTACATATTTTAGCTTATGATTGTTTTGTAACTTTTAATGAAATTTTATTAAAAGATAAAGTTGATGTAATAATAGATTAGTAAACAAATATATTTATAAGAATATAGTAATAATAAATATATTATTGGAGATGATAAAATGGGTAGGCCTTGTAGATATACTTTATCTTTAGCAACATTAATAGGTATAATACTAACATCAATAGGCTTTGGTATGTTATTAGTACTAATTATACCTTGGTGGGGCTATATATTAGCTTTTGGATTGTTTATAGGTGGTTTATGTTTAATATTTTTAAATAAATAAAAGGCGTAGATATAATCTACACCTTTTTATTATTATATAAATTATCTAAAAAATACTTAGTTAATTATATACATTACAAATTTCATACTTTAAATCATTTTCACTAGCTCTTATTTTTAAATATTTATAGTTATTTAAGTTATTAGGGTCAGAGTTAGTTAAACCATTTAATGTAATATATCTAACGCCATCTTTAACATATACATTTGTTTTATTAGATACAGCAGACACAACTATTACATTTTTACCAGTTTGTGCTACGAAATTTTTTAATATTTTGTGTAAAAGTTCATTTTCTTTAGCACCAGTAAGACCATTACTGCTATCCCATATATTTTTATCCATATTTATAAGAATATTATTTTTGCTTTGATTTTCTAAATAGCTTTGTAACCATCTCCATTGGTCTGGACTTTCTGTTCTCATAACACCACTTTTTGTAGCAAGGTTTATAATAGATAAATAGCTTGTATTAGTAGTAGTATATTTATTGTTCCAAGATACAGTAGAAACACCAGTATTTATACCTTCTAAATTAGTTGAGCCAGTAAAAACCATAGCTCTAGCATTAGGTTGCATAACTTTTATAGCATCTTGTAAAACTGTTTTAGAATTTGAATGAACTTTATTAGAAGTTTGTCCAAAAACATTAATATCTTCTTCACCATTAACAGGTGTAACTTGGCTTATAGGTTGATTGAGAGGGTCTTTATAAGAGTTTATAAGAACGCCTCCATCTGTTCTTTTATTCATAGCATTTATGCCATCTATATATATAGTTCCACTTTCTTTAGCTGTTGTACTTTGTGTGGCAACATAAATTTTATCTATTCTAACAGGATAAGCAACACCAGCTGGTATTGCAACATTTGCAGTAACCCAATCTTTAGAATTCATTTCATTTAAGAGAGGTAATATATATTCTTTATTATTTTTATCTTTAAGAACCATTTTAACCATATTGCCACTACCATCACCTTTAATTTGCATTTGTATAGCATTAGGTGTTCCATTTAAAGTTATAGGTTGTCTTTCAAAGCAAACATAACTAGCTTGAGGTGTAGATACATTTTCTTTAAAATTATAGCTTAATAAAAGGCTACTTTTTCCATCAGATGCAGTAGCATTTGTTATACCAGCACCACCACTTACTGTTTTATCAGCAGGAAAATACATCATAAATAAATTTCTTGTTTCTTCAAAAGATGTAACAGGTGTAGGACTACTACCAATGGCAATAGTTATAGATGAACTAAGCCCATTATAAGTTGCTGTTAATGTAGCAATACCTTCAGCTTTTGCATAGAAATTATTATTTTGAATATATCCTAAATCAGCGTTATCAACAGTCCAAGTTACTAAAGAGCTATCAATAGCTTTAGAAAAACCATCTTTGTTTGTAGCTTCTATTGAAAGAGCAGTGTTTTCACCTATATATAAAGAAGTTTTATTAGCTTTAGGTATAATAGAACTAAATGCATCTACGGCTTTAAAAGTAATTTGACCAGTAGAACCATTTGGATAAGTTGCATTTATAGTTATATCTCCAGCACTATTGCATAAGAAATGTGAACCATTTATAGTACCGCTATTTTCATTTGCAAAAGAGAAGGTAACCTGATTAGGGTCTATATCAACAGGGTTTTTGTTTGCATCTACACCAGTTACTTTTAAAGTATAAGTTACACCAGCTATAATAGCATCTTCATCTTTTTTATCTATACTAACTAATAAAGAGGCAACATCTCCAGGAGCATTAGTAGATTTAACACCTATTGCATTAGGTACAAGTCTAGGAGAACTATCAGAAACATCATTTACTATTTTAACGTCTTTTTCTCCTTCTTCTCTTAGGGCAACAGTTGTAGAGCCACCACCATCTAAATGGATTGCATCATAAGCTCCATATTCTAATAATATGTTAGCCATTTCATCGTGAGTAGCACCTATACTTTGACCACGACCATCAACAGCTACTAATATAAGTTTAGTTTTTTCTTTATTTACACCAACAGCACTACGAGGGTTTCTAGATTTTGGAGAGATAGACAGACCAGTAGATATAGGTTTACCATTTCTTAATATTTCTCCACCGGCAGATATACCCGTCATAACTTCAGATATGTTTTTATTTTCCCTAAAAACAAACTGATAATTTTCTGTAAAAGTTAAACTATCACCTACATTAAATAATGCTAATTTTTCAGAGGCTGTTGCTTTATCCATAACTATTATATATCCATTCTCTGGTATTTCTACAACTTCACCAGCACCAGCCTTTTTTATTATTTTTTTATCTTGAACAACTATTTTATAAAGATTTTTATTTCGTTTATCTAAATCTTGAGTATTAGTTATTACACTTCTATCAAAATAAATAGGGTTTTTAAAGTCTGTTATTTTATTTTTGGCTTGTAGCTCTAAAGAAACTTTGTCATTATAAAGCCTTAAATTAGATTTTATATAATCTACAAATGCATTATTATATTTATCTATAAAGATACCAGCATATTTATTAGAAGAAGCATTATAATAATTTTGAGCTTCATTAACATTACCATCTACAATTATTTGACCCATACTAGAGGTAGGGTTGCCAGAGCCAAAAAAATCTGCATTAATTCCAGCAACGGCATTATTTTCTTTTGTGAGAGTTTCTACATTTTTTTTAAGTCCGTGTTCTGTTGCAGAATCTAATATTTCTACATCTATATTAGGGTTTGTTAAATCTGCTGTTAAAACATAAACATCTTTCCAACCAGATTTATAAAGACGTTCACTTTTTTCATAAGTAAGACCGTCTGTTATAGTTTGTA
>CALWSN010000127.1 GCA_944384215.1 uncultured Clostridia bacterium
AAAAATTATTTTATTATTGACAATATAAAATATATGAAATATAATGTTAGTACACTAACAAATAAGTGAGGTTATATAAATGTGTGAAAAAAAGTGTAGTAAAGAAAATGCCCTTTTTAAAATAAGAAAAGTTTCTAATCTTATGAAAAGGCGTGCTGAAGAGATTATTAACCAAAACCACGAATATAATGTTACAAGTAGGCATATAGTTGTAGCTAAATATCTACACGAAAACCAACATAAAGATATTTTTCAAAAAGATATAGAAGAAGAATTTTGTATTAGACGTTCAACAGTTACTTCTATTTTAAATCTTATGGAAAAAAACGGTATGATAAGGCGTGAACGTGTAGAGTGTGATGCAAGGCTTAAAAAAATTGTATTAACAGATAAAGCCAAGGCTATACACAATAAAATTATTTCTCAAATAATGGATATGGAAGAAATGATTTTAAAAGATATAGATGATGAAGACCTTAAAAAATTTTATGAAGTATTAGAAAAAATTACAAAAAATATAGGTTAATACTTATTTTTTTAAAATTAAAAATTTTTTAATTATAATGTTAGTGTACTAACAAAAGGAGGTAATTTATGATTAAAACATTGCTAAAATCTGTTAGAGAATATAAAAAAGATTCTTTATTAGCTCCAATTTTTATGATAGGTGAAGTTGCTATGGAGGTTTTGATACCATTTTATATGGCTAAGCTTATAAATAATGGTATACAAGTTCAAGATATGGGATATGTTGTGAAGATGGGCTTATTTCTTGCTGTTCTTTGTATTATATCTTTATCTTGTGGTATGCTATCTGGTAAATATGCTTCATCTGCTGCTTCGGGTTTTTCTAAAAATTTAAGAAAAGATATGTATTATAATATACAAAATTTTTCATTTAACAATATAGATAAATTTTCTACATCTAGTATAATAACTAGGCTTACAACAGATGTAACTAATATACAAAATGCTTATCAAATGATTATAAGAGTTGCTGTTAGAAGCCCTGTTATGTTATTTTCTGCATTTTTTATGTCTTTTTATATTAATGCAAGATTATCTACAATATTTTTAGTAGCTATAATTATTCTTGGTTTAAGCTTATATTTTATAATAAAAAATGCTTATCCTATTTTTCAAAAGATATTTAAAGTTTATGATAAATTAAATAATGTTGTACAAGAAAATCTACACGGTATAAGAGTAGTAAAATCTTATGTTAGAGAAGATTTTGAAGAAGATAAATTTAAAGAAGTGGCAACAGATTTATTTAAAAAATATGTAAAAACTGAAAAAATAGTTGCTCTTACAAACCCTTTAATGAATTTGGTTATAAATGGTGCTTTAATAGCATTAGCTTGGTTTAGTTCTGAATATATTATACAAGGAGATATGCAAACAGGTGATTTAACTACACTTATAACTTACTCTACACAAATTTTAATGAGCTTAATGATGTTATCTATGATACTTGTTATGTTAGTTATATCTAAAGCATCTGGTGAAAGGATAGTAGAAATTTTACAAGAAAAGACAGATATTAAAAACAATGATATAGCTAAAACAGAAGTTAAATCTGGTGATATAAGATTTGAAAATGTTAATTTTAGTTATTCAAATGATAAAAATAAGCTTTGTCTTATAAATATTAATTTAGATATAAAAGAAGGTGAAACAGTTGGTATAATAGGTGCAACTGGTAGCTCAAAAAGTACATTAGTACAGCTTATACCTAGATTATATGATACTTTAAGTGGTACTGTATATGTTGGTGGCGAAGATGTAAGAAATTATGACATAGAAGCTCTTAGAGAAAACGTTGCTATGGTTTTACAAAAAAATACACTTTTTTCTGGTAGTATAAAAGAAAACTTACGTTGGGGTAATGAAAATGCTACTGATGAAGAAATGGAAAGAGTATGTAAACTTGCTTGTGCACACGATTTTATACAAGACTTTGAAAATAAATATGATACTCATATAGAGCAAGGTGGTACAAATGTATCTGGTGGACAAAAACAACGTCTTTGTATTGCTCGTGCTTTACTTAAAAACCCTAAAATATTAATTTTAGATGATTCTACAAGTGCTGTTGATACAAAAACAGATGCACTTATAAGAGATGCTTTTAAAAATGAAATACCTAATACTACAAAATTAATTATTGCTCAAAGAATATCTTCTATACAACACGCAGATAAGATTATTGTTATGAACGAAGGTAAAATAGATGCAATAGGTACTCATCAAGAATTATTACAAAATAATGATATTTATAGCGATATTTATAGACTTCAACAGAAAGGAGGAGCTGAAAATGATTAGAGGTAAAATGTCAGGTTATAAAAATATGCCTAATGGTAAATCTTTTGATAAAAAAACTGTAAAGAGATTAATATCTTATATGACTGCTTATAAATTAAAATTTAGTATAGTTATAGTTTGTATTATATTAACTTCTCTTGTATCGGCAGCTAGTGCAACAGCTATAAGAATATTAATAGATGATTATATTACACCTTTAATAGGTACTACAAACCCTTCTTATGATGGTATTATAAAAGTAATAACTACATTATCAGTTATATTTATAATAGGTGTTATATCAGCATTTTTATATAGTAGAATTATGGTTGATATATCTCAAGGTATACTTAATAAAATACGTAATGATATGTTTTGTCATATGCAAAAATTACCTATAAGATATTTTGATACAAATTCTCACGGTGATATTATGAGCCATTATACAAATGATACAGATGCTTTAAGGCAAGCTTTATCACAAAGTATACCTCAAACATTTTCTGCTCTTATAACTGTTATTAGTGTTTTTATAACAATGATTTCTACAAGTGTATATTTAACGATATTTGTTATACTATTTTTAGTTTTTCAATTATATTGTGCAAAAATAGTTGCTAGCAAAAGCTCTAAATATTTTATAGAACAACAAAAATCTTTGGGTGAGCTTAACGGATATATAGAAGAAATGATAAATGGACAAAAAGTAGTAAAGGTTTTTTGTCATGAAGAAAAGGCTAAAGAAGAATTTGATAAGAAAAATAATATACTTAGAGAAAATGCTTATAAAGCTAATACTTTTGCAAATATAATAATGCCTATGATGAACAATTTAGGTATATTACAATATATACTTCTTGCTATTGTTGGTGGAACTTTAGCTATACACAATATAGGAGGTATAACAATAGGTGGGATTATTGCATTTTTACTTCTTAGTAGAAACTTTAATACACCTATAAGCCAAGTTTCTCAACAAATGAACTTTATAATAATGAGTTTGGCAGGGGCTAAAAGAATATTTGAGCTTTTAGATGAAAGAATAGAAGAAGATGAAGGTTATGTAACATTAGTAAACGCTAAATACCAAGATGGTGAGCTTGTTGAAGTTGAAGAAAGAACATGTATTTGGGCTTGGAAACACCCTCATCAAGATGGTAGCTTAACATATACAGAGCTTACAGGTGAAGTAGAGCTTAATGATGTAGACTTTGGCTATACAGAAGAAAAAATAGTTCTTCATAATGTTACATTAAATGCTAAGCACGGACAAAAAATAGCTTTTGTTGGTGCAACAGGTGCTGGTAAAACTACTATTACTAATCTTATTAATAGATTTTATGATATAGCAGATGGTAAAATTAGATATGATGGTATTAATATTAATAAAATTAAAAAGCCAGATTTAAGACGTTCTTTAGGTGTTGTTTTACAAGATACAAATCTTTTTACAGGTACTGTACTTGATAATATAAGATATGGTAAATTAGATGCAACAGATGAAGAATGTATAGCAGCTGCTAAAAAAGCTAATGCACATCACTTTATAGAGCTTTTAAAAGATGGTTATAATACGGTTATATCTGGTAGCGGTGAAGGCTTATCTCAAGGGCAAAAGCAACTTTTATCTATTGCTAGAGCTATTGTTGCAGACCCTCCTGTTATGATACTTGATGAAGCTACATCTAGTATAGATACACACACTGAAGCAATAGTGCAAAAAGGTATGGATATGCTTATGCAAGGGCGAACTGTTTTTGTTATTGCCCACAGACTTTCTACAATTCAAAACACAGACAAAATTATTGTTTTAGACAAAGGTAGAATTATAGAATCTGGTAACCACCATGAGCTTATAGCACAAAAAGGTAAATATTATCAGTTATATACTGGTGCAATAGAAATGGATTAATAGAAAACCCCTATATATCAAGGTATATAGGGGATATTTTTTATTTAATGGTACTAATTTGGTACTAAAAATATTTTATTTGACTTTTTATATGTTACTTTGTATAATGTTCTTAGGGTAACGGTTTGGAGTTATGGTTTAGCCTTTCTACATAAGAGTAGAAAGGGGGTTGATAATAGGAGTACTTATGAAGTTTTAACACTTATAATAAGTAGTAATATATTGTTAATCACTCTTTTAAATTACATAAATAATAATAAAAAGTAATATAAAAGAAAAACCATAAACTAACTCCAATAGTCTATGGTTAAATAAATTAATCGAACTAAAAAGGCTAAACCACTCCAAGTGGTTACCTTGCCCTTATATAAATAATATAACATATATCTATTAATTTGTAAAGATATTAAAATAAATTATTTAGCTTTTCTGCTACCTCTGTTTGCTTGTTAGGATATAAATGAGAATAGGTATTTAGTGTTGTTTCTATATTCTGGTGTCCTAAACGTTCGGATATTAGAAGAGGGGAAAAGCCTAACTCTATTAATAAACTTGCGTGAGAGTGCCTTAAATCGTGTACTCTTATTTTTTTTATGTTTGAAAGATTACAGTATTTTAATAGATTATACCTTAAATAAGTTTTTGTAAAATGGAATATACGTTCTTGTACGTCAAGGCTATAAGATGTATTTATATAGTTTTGCAGCTCATCTGCTAAAGCCTGTGGTATAGTTATTATACGGTTGCTTTTAGGTGTTTTAGGCTCTGTTATTATGTCATTTCTTTCTATTCTTTGTAATGACTTATTTATGGTTATAGTATTGTTTATTAAGTCTACATCATTAACTGTAAGGGCAAATAATTCGCCTTGTCTTATACCTGTGTAATATAGAACATTAAAGGCTAGTTTGCATAAAGGTGCATCTACATAAGATATAAATGTTTTATACTCTTCTAAAGTCCAAAAGTCTATATTATCAGGCTTTCTTTTACCTATACTACCCGCTTTATGACAAGGGTTTTCTTTTAGTCCATAATATTTTATACCATAATTAAATAAGGCTACAAGTTGATTATTAACAGTCTTTAAGTAAGTATCCGATAAGCCTTGATTTAAGAGTTGGTTTTGCCAGGCTCTTATATTAGTAGGCTTAATAACATTTAAAGGCATATCTTTAAAAAAGGGTAATATTCTAGTATCAAATATTATCCTTTTAGTGTTCATAGTATTTAATTTTAGCCTGTGTTTCATATCATTAAAATATAATTCTACTAAGCTATTTAAAGTCATATCGTTATTATTTGTCTGTTGCTTTATAAATTCTGTTTCAAAGTTTAAAGCCTCTTTTTTAGTCTTGAAACCTCTTTTTTTCTTCTGTTTTTTTGTTCCCGTCCAATCACTATAATAAAACTTACAATACCAAGTATTTGTACTTGTATCTTTATATGCTGGTATGATTATCACTCCTTTTAGGTGGGGTAATGAAACGTTACCCCATATTATTGATTAGG
>CALWSN010000128.1 GCA_944384215.1 uncultured Clostridia bacterium
CTATTCTCATATTTATATTTTAAATTTATATACATATTTGTTATAAAATAAGGCTTAATTAAAATATAAATTTTAATTAAGCCTTATTTTATAAATACAAACTACAAATTTTAACACACTTTTTTAAGTATTAATAATTTTTGCCCTGGATAAATCAAATCAGGATTTTCTATATCATTAAGCTCTACTATATCATCTACTGTTGTGTTAAATTTTTTAGCTAAACACCAAAGAGTATCCCCCGGCTGAACTACATATGATGCTGTCAAGACAAGAAATAAAATTTTTAAATATTTAAACCTTTATTGTATATTTCATTAGATGATAAATCAATTTAATTATTCTTTTTATGTTTACTTTATCAACAATATTCCAAAATTTTTCTATCCTAAAATAGTATATTTTCATAAAACATCTAAAACAACATATTGCTATTTAAGTTTATTTTTTAGCAAATTAGAATCTTTAGCTTTTTTTCGAAATTTTCACGACTATTTTATTTATAATGGTTTAATTTTTATTAGTAGCTTTTTTTATATCCATTTCTTCAACAGTTTTTCTAATATTTTCAATTTTAGTTTTAAGTGTTTGGGAAATAGATTTTGTTTCTTTAATAGTGGCTAATAAATCATCTGTTGTTATAGTGTCTTTATTATTTATAAAAGCTTCTTCAATAGTATCTTTTATTATATATTCTAAATCTGCTCCATTATATCCATCAGTTTCTTTAGCAAGTTTATAAATATCTATATCTCTATTAAATTTATTACGTTTTTTTAAATGTATTTTTATAATATCTGTTCTTTCGTTAACATTAGGTAAGTCTGTAAAAAATATCTCATCAAATCTACCTTTTCTTAAAAATTCAGGTGGTAGATTTGATATATCATTAGCTGTAGCAACGACGAAAACCGTATTTTCTTTTTCTTGTAACCAAGTTAAAAGTAACCCAAAAAGTCTAGTAGTAACTTCACTAACACCACTTCCTATACCTGCAAATGCTTTTTCTATTTCATCTATCCAAAGCACACAAGGGCTAATAGCTTCAGCTAAATCAAGGGCTTTCCTCATATTTTCTTCAGATTCACCAACATACTTACCTAAAAGTCTACCAACATCAAGGCGAACAAGTGGCACATTAAATAGACTAGAAGTAACTTTAGCAGTTAAACTTTTACCACAACCAGGCATACCAACTATCATAATACCTTTAGGAACATCAACACCACTTTCTTTAGCTTTACCAAGATTTTTAAAAATTTTAGCTTTTCGTTCTAACCAATTTTTTAAAGTTTCAAGACCTCCAATGTCATCAATACTCTCTTTAAAATTAATTATTTCAAGCATACTAGATTTCTTTACAAGTTGCTCTTTTTCTTTTAATATTAATTGTTTGTCTTGCATTTCTATTGTACCACTATCTTGATAAGCTAAATTTAAAATTTGTTCTATTTGAAATTTATTAAGCCCTTTAAAAGATACAGAAAGTTCATTTATTACATCTTTAGATACATTTATATCAAGTTCTTTAATAAAGTTTATCATTATATTTTTAATTTCTTTATCAGTTGGTAAAGGTGCATCTAAAATAGTTATATAGTTTTCGAGTTCTCTAGGTACTTTTAAAATGCTAGATACTATAAAAATAGTACAATAATAATCTTCTCTATATAGATTATCTTCAGATATTCTTTTTAATATTGATAAAACTTTAGGGTTGTCTAATTCATTGTGTATATCTTTTAATACAATAAATGTATTGTTATCAAAACCATTTTCTCTATTTTCTTTTAAAAACTCTTCTAAAGATGGTGTTTCTATTTGAGGTGCTTTTGTTTTAAAATCAACTTTACCTAAACAGTTGTTATATTCTATTATATTTACATTTTCTGATATATCTTCTATTATTTTATCTGTGTAGTTAAAATCAAAGTGATTGATATATATAATAGGTCTTAGTGCATCTACATAGCTACTTAAATATTCTTTTATATCTTTCATACTATACCTCCAAATAATATATTTCACTTTCTTTATCAGATAAAGATTGTAATTCTAGACCATTTAAAATTTCAAATTTATTTTTAAGTTGAGTATGTTTTATCTCTAAATCTCTATTTTTAGGCTCTCTTATAACACAGTTTTTTGCATCTAAAATAATAATTTTTCTATCTTGTTCCAAGTCTTTCCAATATTCTACATTACCTTTAAAAGTTTTTAAATCACTTTCAAAATATTCTATACTCTTCTCTTTAATTTTATTACCATAATTGTTTATAAAATCTTCCATAACCTTTTCATTTTTTACAATAACATCTCTAATATTTTCATTCATTAAAATAGCAATAATAAACTTAATATAATCTTTTACTCTTCCATACATAAATTTATCCATAGTAAATAAATCTTTATAATTTTTTTCTATATTAGATACAATAACTTTTAATTTAGATAAATTTTCACTATTTTCTTCTATTTCTTCAAAAATTTGATAATAACCACTTAAATAATCATCTATTATTTGTTGTTTTTGAAAGTTATTATTTTTGTAATCTTCTAATAATACCTTTTGTTCTTCTTCCAATTTTAAAGTATATATTATTTTTTCTATATCACTATCATCTTGTTCCATATCAAAAATATTAACTAATTGTTTTAAAACTTCAAAATCATCTTCATTATTTATATTTCCTACTTTTTCAACATATTCATCATAATTTCTAACTTTTAACCATCTTAAAAGCAAATCTTCTTTATAATATTTTAAAACTTCCTCTAATACAAAATTTTCTTTTAAATCTTCTATTGTTCTAATAGAATTACCATTTAATTTTAAATTAAATTTTATTGTTTTTGCCATAATCTAATCCCCTTTTTAAATTTATTATTTAGTATTAAAATCCAAATATACTAGAAAACAAACTACCTATAGCAGAACCTATGCTTTTAACAGTATTTACAACAGCAGAACCTACACTTTTAACTATTTCTATACCTTTTTCAACAATTTTTTTAGCTCCTTTAACAATAGTTCTAGCTCCTTTAGATACTGCCTGTCCTATTTTAGAACCAGTACAACTTCCTACAAAACCACCTACAAAACTACCAATAGCAGTACCAATAGGTCCAAGAACAGTACCAATAGTAGCTCCAATACCAGCACCTTTACCACTGCATAATATACCACCAACAGTAGAACAAGCACTGTCTTGCATTTTTTCCATACCTTCAGATAATGTTAATTTACCCTCACCTATTTCAGACATTATTTTTACACCATCTATAGCAACAGTAGCTATACCTAGATAACCAGCAGTGGTTGTAGCTTTAGGTAAACATTTTATAACACCTTTTTCAACACCAACTTTTAAACTACTTGCTAATGCACTTTTTGCAGTTGTATCTAAACCTGATATTACTCCATCTTTAACAATTTTTTCAGCATCAAGTTCCTCATCATTTAAAAGTTGTGTTAAAGCTGCCATACCAGCTGTAGAAACTCCACTATATAAACCATTAGTACAAGCTTGTTTTGTTATTCCTATAGCTAAATCTCTGTTACTAATATTTTTATAATCTATATTTAAGTTTTCTTGTTTATTATTTTGAGCATCATCTCTTAATTTTTCAGCAGCTTGTTTAGATAAAGGCTCACTTTTTATCCCATCTGGACTTTCTATAACATTTGTGGAATTTTTAATAACACCTTGTTGTCCATCAGCTACAAGTTTTCTCTGCCCTCTATAATCTCCTTTTTCAAAAGCTTTAATAGTAGCATTTTCATCTTTACAATACTTTGATTGATACCTTTTAACTACTTTACCAGTAGATGTATCTTTTATTACAATATCAACAGAATTTTTACCAAAACCACTATCTCCTGCTTCTAAAACTTCTGCCCTATAGTTACTACCTTTAGCTACCGCATTTGCATTAAATGTATTAGCGTGATGTTGTTCTGCTATAAAACCATCTAATCTAGGATTTAAATTTATATTGCCATTTTTTGTATGTATAGCATTTTGCATATTTTCATTAGCTACTTTTAAAGTTTTGTCAATATTCGTAAGATACTTTTCATTATTTAATATAGATATTTCTATACCTTGATATAATTCATCATTATTTTTATCTATGCATTCTATTATATCTTTTTGTAAAATTACTTTTTCTTCTTGACTAATATCTTTTGTTGCTTCATTTATTTTATTTTCTATCCAGGTTTCTCTGCTTCTTCCTTGGCTTCTGTGTTTTTCAAAACTTTTTCTGTTTTCTTCAAAAATATCACTAATATTTATAATTTCATCTTTTATAGTTAATATTTCATCTTCTGTCTTATCTAATAATTGCTCTCTTAATGTATTTGTTAAATAATTTTCCTTATCTAACTTGTAATTTTTATCAAATTCTTTTAATATGTTAATTAATTCTATTTTTTCTTGTTCATCTAAAGTATGGTATAAATTTATATAATCTTCTATATATAACTCATTTATTTCTTCTATTTTTTTGTCTTTATCCATAAACCTCTTCTCCTAGAATATATCATCATAAAATATATCATCATTAGAACTACTAGAGTTTTTAAATCTTATATATGGTTTATCAAATATAGTATCTAAATTATTATGTATTATTTCCTTTACATCAGCATAATAATTTTCAACATCAAATGCATTTTGTAGTCTTGCCTTTTGTATCGATGCTTTTACATCTTTGTAATAATCTTCAACATCAAATGCATTTTGTAATTTTGCTTCTTTTATAACATCTTCAAAAACTTTCATATTATCACCTTTATTTCTTGCAAAACATTCTTTTAGCTCTATCTGTGTTATAATTAATACTGAATATATCTTCTCCAACTATAAAAGTATTAACTGCCAAACAATAATCTTCTAACTCTTCTGGCGTAAATTCAAAATTTTTAGCCATAGCTGATATTATATTCAAATTTTCTTCATAATGTTTATCATCTAAAGTTAAAAATAATAATGAATAAAACATTACTTTTTCTGATACAATCCAATCATTTTCATCATAAGCATTTCCTTCTTTACATCTTTGATATAATGCACTTAGTACAATAGTATCAAAAAACATCAATTCTGTATTTATATTAAATTCTCTACAAATACTATTGTCATATGGATAATATTCATCTGTTCTATAATAAAATGTAAAACAAAAGATACTATCTAACATATTTTTATTTTCTTCATCTATTATAAATAAATCTATAAAATTCCCTATTCCATAACTGTCCCTTGTATATACTGGCACTGCTCCCAAATCTCTATCTAACTGATGTATCCTTGACCCTATATTTCTTAATACATTTGCTTCCATTACATTCCCTCCACATCAAAATAAAAACTATGTATTTTTCTTATTTCTTCTTTTAATTCATTAACTAACCCTTCAGGCTCTAAAACCTTTACATTGCTACCTTGAGATAGTAAAAATTTATTTATCCCCATACCATAAACTTCTGCAACAATAGTAAATTTTTTACCGTCATTTTCTACAATTTTAGCTGTTGGTATTTTATCCAAAATAGCTTGTACACCAACCCCTGTATATTCAAATTTTATTTTTCTAAACTCTCCATAAGTCATAAAGTATATTTTTTCTTTAAGCTCACCTTCATCAAAATTATATATACTAGGTATAACAAATTGTTTTCTATGTACAACTACATCTGTTACTCTATCTATCCTATAATATAACGGCTTATAATCTTCTTTATCTGCCCTATATGCTATAAGATAGAAATAATATTCGCTAAAAACTATAGCTATCGGACATATTGTTCTTTTAACTTTTTTGCTATCCATCTTGGTATACTCTATTGTTATTTCTCTCTTTTCTGAGATATATTTACTAAAATTCCATATAAGTTTAATAAGGTCGTTTGTCATATTTTTTACATTAGAGTATTTAAAAATTTCTTTAGATATAATTTCTTCTAATAACGTTTTATCCGTATTAGTTGTAAACTTTTTAAGCTTATTTATTATATTTATAAGCTCAGAACGTTCAACAGCTCTGCTTTCTATTAATATTTTAATAATAAACAACAACTCTTGTGGCAATAGTGATTTATTATTAAAAAAACTATATCCTCTACTTTTAGCATTATATACAAGCTCTATATCACTAAACAATTCTCTATATTCTACAAAGCAATTTCTAATCTCATCAAAATACCTAGATATTGTTTTTTCACTTACTCCATATTGTATAGATAATTGTTTTTTATTAAGCTCTTCACCCATCAATAGCCTAATAAATATAATCAAAAATCTTTGTTTCAATATGTATCCTCACCCCTACTATAATATAACATATTTTTACAATATATTTCAACACTTTTCATACTATTTTTAACTATTTATAAATTCTGTTATCATTATACCTAGTTCTTCTACCATAGCAGGTGTATTTTGCTCTATTTTATTATATTCGCTTGTTATCTTTGCTACCTCATCTTCTGTTACATACTCATATACAGGTAACACAACAGTAAAACCATCTTGATAAAACTCTTCATCTCTTAAATATATAAAGCTACCTTCTATATAATCTCTAGATATTACTCCTTCTTCTGTTTCTTGTATAACAAATTCTTCATCTGCATAATATTCTGGTGATACATAGTATAGATCTAAGTATTCTCCTTCTGCCTCTTTATTTTCAACTCTATGTGTTACATATCCACTTTTTTCTTCTAAATTATAAAATTTATCAGCTAATTCAAAATCTATTTCTTCTGAAAGCTTATTAGCTGCCACAATTTGATCACACTGTATCTTTATATCATACATCATACCAACTTTGGTCAATCTTTCATTTTCTAAAAAGCTTAGTTTAGCAGATAAATCATTTATAAAATTTGCGTCTGTTTCCTCTATCCACATTTCTTTGTTATAATCATACCCTAAGCTCTTTAAATATTTTTTAAAACTTTCTTTTGCAGTTTTTTCAAAGTATGGTATTTGCTCATTTTCTATCTTATCTAAAATTTTTATTATTTTTGTTGTTTTCATACTGTCTAATGCTTTATTAATATCACCAGTACTTATAGTAAC
>CALWSN010000129.1 GCA_944384215.1 uncultured Clostridia bacterium
AGATAATATTTTTATAGAAGATATAGAACAGCTAGAAAAAAATTTAGATATAGAAAAATACGAAAGAATATTTGCTAAAAAAATAAATGAACAAGAAAAAGTACAAGAAGATAGCCTAAAAGAAGATTTAAAAACACAGAAATTGCAACTAAAAAATAAAATTAACTCTTTAAAAACAGAGATAAATATATTAAAACAAGAAAAAGAAAATACTACTAATAGAATGGATAGTATGAAAATTAATAAAAGCTTAAATTTAAAAGAAAAGGAGCTTAAAAAACTAGAACAAGCTTTATTTTTAGACGAAATAAAGCTAGAAGAAGCATATAAAAATAGCATAGAAAAAATAAAAGAAAAAGAAAAATTTGATATAAATTTTGAAAGGTTATTTATTTTAGATGTGTATTAAAAGTTTGTAAAATAATACTATAAAATAAAAGGCAATTAAAATAAGAATACTATTATTTAATTGCCTTTTATTTTTAATTTTTATATATTATGATACATTACTTATATTAGATTTTTCATTATTAATATTACAATCATTAGATTCTTTAAATATATCTTTAATTTCTTCAAATATATTATTTTCTATACAATATATTTTTTTCTTTATACTTTGTTTATTTACATCAGAAGGGCAAAATTCTAAAAATTCATTCTTTTTTTGGGTTTCTTTTTTATGGCGATTAAATTTAAAAGTTTTAGGTGGAATTCCAAAATTATAAATTATTAATTTTTTATCATATCTATCTAGCCAGTTACAAATATATTTCCACCAATGCATATCAGATTCTCCAAGAGATGTCCCATATAAAATAATTAAATCACTATCATAAATGTAACTTCTTGCCAATGAGTATTTAGCTTTATTAAAATATTCGTCACAAGAACTTTTTAATATAAATTGTTTAAATGTTTCATCATTAAGAAATTCTTTATTTTCTATTTGTGATTCATTTGATAAACCTATTATTATGTGTTCGCTTAATGAATTATGAACATCAATTATTTTAGCATTACTATTATTTAATTCCAAATACTCTTCAATACTATTTGTATAATTTAAGTTGATAAATGTAAAGTTTTTACTTTTATTTTTAAAAAATTCCTCAAAAGTAGGTTGATAATTTTCATCAAATAAAGTATATAAATTTCTACTAATAGTATCAAAATTATGCAATACATTTTCTTCATAAATATTAAAATCAATCTTATTTTGTTCAAGTAATAGGTATTCTTGTAATTTTATAGAAAAATCTTCAAAACATTCTAAAAATTTATCTACATCATCAAATTTTCCTGTTACTCTACCAAGAGAAATTTCAGCGTCAGCCCAAGTATCAATACCATTATCTCTTTCTTCTCTTATTATTTTCTTAAAATATTTAATGTTTTCATTGTCATCATCCATATCTTTTAAATAATAATAGTCTAAAAAGTTGTGATAAGATGTTTTTAAGCCTAAATTTAAATCAAAGCCATTACCAATTAGAAATGTTATATTCATAGCTACCTCCTCAAGATTAAGATATTAGACTTTATATTTAAATTTTATCATAGAGTTTTAAGATTTACAATACATATTATTACAAAATAATACAAAAAAACACTTTAAAAATACTTAAAAATATATTAATATATAGTATAGAAAAGATAAGGAGTGAATAAAATGGACGGATATTCAAAGGACATAGTAAAAGAGGATATAGAGAAATTAAGGAGTATATTTCCACAATGTGTAGTTGAGGGAAAGGTAAAGATAGACCAGTTATTAAACATACTAGGGGAATATGATGAAAAAGATTTTGAAAAATATGAGTTTACGTGGAAAGGCAAGAACGAATGTTACAAGGTAGCAAGGGAAAGAACAAGAGCAACATTATTACCTTGTGAAAGTGAAAGTGTAAATTTTAATGATACAGAAAATTTATACATAGAGGGGGACAACCTAGAGGTATTAAAAATATTACAACAAGGTTATTACAACAAAATAAAAATGATATACATAGACCCACCTTATAATACAGGAAGTGATTTTGTATATAAAGATAATTACAAAGATAGCCTTGCAAATTATAAAAATATAGTAAGTAGCACAGGTAAATCTAACCCAGAAACAAGTGGGCGTTTTCATACAGATTGGCTTAATATGATGTTTCCACGTTTAATGCTTGCCCATACCCTTTTAAAAGATGACGGTGTTATTTTTATTAGTATAGATGATAATGAGGTGGACAACCTTAAAAAAATGTGTAATGAAATTTTTGGGGAGAATAATTTTATAGCTTGTGTTGTTTGGGAAAGAGCCTATGCTCCTGTAAATTTAAAAAAACATTTTTCGGAAAGCCACGATTATATTTTAGTTTATGCAAAAAATATAAATGAGCTAGTTTGTAATGGTTTAAAAAGAAATGATGAAGCTAATAATAGATATTCAAACCCTGATAATGACCCTAGAGGAGTTTGGAAAAGTGGAGATTTTTCAGTTGGACCAGCAGTAGAAAGTAATATTTATAAAATAGTAACACCTAGTGGGCGAGAATGTTACCCACCTAATGGAAGAAGTTGGCGTGTTTCGGAAGAAAAATTCAAGGAAATGGTAGCCGACAATAGAGTATGGTTTGGAGAAAATGGTGAAAATGTTCCTAGTTATAAACGTTTTTTAAGTGAAGTGAAAAATAGTATAACACCTATGACTATATGGAAATATGGAGAAGTAGGACATACTCAAGATGCTACTAAAAAATTAAAAGAGCTTTTTGATAATATACATACTTTTGATTATTCTAAAACAGTAGATTTAATAAAAAGATGTATAGAATTATATACAGAAAATGATAGTATTATCCTAGACTTTTTCAGTGGTTCGGCAACAACTGCTCACGCAGTAATGCAATTAAATGCAGAAGACGGTGGCAACCGTAAGTATATAATGGTTCAATTACCTCAATTATGTGATGAAAAAACAGAAGCCTATAAAAACGGATACAAAAATATATGTGAAATAGGCAAAGAACGTATAAGACGAGCAGGAGCTAAAATTAAAGAAGAAATGGAAAATACAGAAAACCTAGATACAGGCTTTAGAGTGTTTAAGCTAGATAGCACAAACTTTAATAGGTGGAATGTTCCTTTGTTTGAAGATATAGATATAAACGAATATTTAAACAATGCTAAAGAAATTGTAGATGATAGAACAGAAGTAGATGCAATGTTTGAAATACTTATAAAAAATGGCTTCCCTTTAACAGAAAAAATTTATTCCCTAGATATAGATAATTATAAATTTTATCACATAGGCGAAGATTGCCTTGTTTTAGTTAGCTTTGAAAAAAATATCCCTATTGATGTTATAGAACAAGCTATTGAATATTTACCTGCTAAATTAATCTTAACTATGGACGCTTTTGAAGATACTTCCGCAATGGTTACTGCTAAACATATTATTAATAAAGATTATTCTATACAGTTTGAAATTTTAGGGGAAAACTAATTTAATAATGTAGTATTTTTATAAAAATTGTGATAAAATATATATACAAGGAGCAATAAATGAACATAGAAAAATGGGAAGATTTAACAATAAGTAATGATTTTATATTTGCAAAATTAATGACAGATAAAGAAATATGTAAAGAAATAATAGAAAACTTGTTGCACATAAAAATTAAAGACATAAAATATATACAAGAACAAAAAACTATAAATATAAAATACGACGCAAAAAGCATAAGGCTAGATGTATATGTAGAAGCAGATAATAAAATATACAACATAGAAATGCAAGTGGTAAATAAAAAAGAATTAGCAAACAGAAGCAGATAATATCAAGGGCTAATAGATTTAAATAACATAGAAAAAGGAGAAAAATATAACAGCTTAAAAGA
>CALWSN010000130.1 GCA_944384215.1 uncultured Clostridia bacterium
ATGAGTACATAAAAAAGGCATACATAGATAAAATCGAACTAGGTGAAGGTCTAGGTAATATAGAGATAGGTCTAAATGATAATCTTTTCTTTAAAGTGCTAAGCGAAACAACTAATATGGATATAAACAATGAATACGAATTAATATCTACAATAAAATTATTATCCCAAGCAAAAAAAGAATATGATAAAGTAAAATATGCAATAGAAGAGGTAAAAACAAAAGGATATGGTATAGTTACACCAACATTAGATGAAATGATTTTAGAAAAGCCAGAGCTTATAAAACACGGCTCAAGATATGGTATAAAAATTAAAGCAACAGCTCCAAGCTTCCATCTTATAAAAGCAGATATTCAAACAGAGGTAGCACCTATTGTTGGTAGTGAAGAACAAAGTAAAGAACTATCACAGTATCTTTTAGAGCAATTTGAAAATGAAAAAGATAAAATTTGGGACTATAATATTTTTGGTAAATCATTATCAGATTTAGTAAATGATGGGCTAAATACAAAACTTTATAGGGTACCAGAAGATGCACAAGTAAAACTTCAAGAAACACTTCAAAAAATAATAAATGAAGGTAATGGCGGATTAATCTGTATTTTACTTTAATAATAGATACTTAAATTTTTATTCAAAATAGATATTTCTAAATATTTTATTCTAAAAAATTTAAACTAAAACCTATTTATAATTTTCTATTTAAAATATTAAGTTGTATCTTAATTATATTTATTAAAGGGTGTAGATTTTTCTACACCCTTTAAATAATATAGTAACCTTTTAATTTCTAGTTTGACCATCGCCTAAAACAATGTATTTGTAAGAAGTTATTTCTTTTATGCCCATAGGTCCTCTAGCGTGTAATTTTTGAGTGCTTATACCTATTTCAGCACCAAGACCAAACTGTTCTCCATCAGTAAATCTAGTAGAAGCATTAACATAAACAACAGCAGAATCTATTTCATCAACAAATTTGTTATAGTTAGAATAATTTTCTGTAATAATAGCTTCAGAGTGACCAGTAGAATATTTTTGTATATGCATTATAGCCTCATCTATACTATCAACACATTTTATAGCTAAAATATAATCTAAAAATTCTTCTTTCCAATCATCTTCAGTAGCTAATTTTAAATTTTTATTATCTAGTAGGTTTAATATAATTTCATCGGCTCTTATTTCTACATTGTTTTCAATTAATTTTTCAGTTAATTCAGGTAAAATATTCTTAATAATATTTTTATGTATTAATAAAGTTTCCATAGCATTGCAAACAGAAGGACGTTGAACTTTAGCATTTAAAACAATATCAATAGCTTTTTCAATATTAGCATATTCATCAATAAATATATGACAATTTCCAACACCTGTTTCAATAACGGGTATAGTGCTATTTTCAATAACAGCATTAATAAGACCTGCTCCACCTATAGGTATTAATAAATCAATATATTGGTTCATCTTCATAAGTTTTGCAGTTGTTTCACGGTTAGTATCTTCTATAAGGGTAAGCATATTTTCATTATATCCCAAATCTTTAATCGTCTTTCTAAATAAATCAACAATAGCCTTGTTAGAATTTAAAGCCTCTTTTCCACCTTTTAAAATAACAGAGCTAGAAGCTTTAAAACACATAGCAAAAGCATCAGATGTCACATTAGGCCTAGCTTCATAAATAATACCAATAACGCCCATAGCAACTCTTTTTTTAGCAACTTTAAGGCCATTAGGTAAAACTTTCATATCTATATATTCATCTAAAGGGTCATCTAAATTAGCTATTTGTAAAATACCATTAGCCATAGCTTTTATTCTTTTTTCATCTAGTAATAATCTATCTATTAAACTTTCTTTTATATTATTATTTTTAGCATTTTGTATATCTATTTTGTTAGCATTTATTATAACATCTTTTTCATTTAAAAGAGCATTACTACAAGCTTTTAATATATTGTTTTTTTCAATTGATTTAAGCTTAGCTAAATCTTTACTAGCAATTTTAGCACTTTCACATATTTTAGTAAGATTCACAAATTTACCCCCTATCCTTACCACAAACAAATAAAGTACCTACATCATCACCATTTAAAATTTTAAATAAAATAGTGGCATCTTTACCAGAGGCAATAATCATATCAGCACCATTTTGGTTAACTATTTTAGCAGAGTTAACTTTAGTTTTCATACCACCAGTTCCTAAAAGGCTGTTAGAGCCTTCAGCGCTGTTTTCTATGTTGTCATTTATTTCAACTATTTCACTAATAATTTTAGCATCATCATATTTATTAGGGTCTTTAGTATACATACCATCAATGTCAGATAAAACAATCAAAATATCACCTTTAACGATGTTGCAAACATAAGCAGATAAAGTATCGTTATCAGAAAATCCTTGTATTTCATCAGTAGAGATAGTATCATTTTAGTTTACAATGGGTATAACTCCCATTTCTAATAGCTTAAACAAAGTATTTTGAGCATTTTCTCTAGTTATAGTATTATCAAATACATCTTTAGTAAGTAATATTTGAGCAATTTTTTGGTTGTATCTTGAAAAAAAACTTTCATATATTTGCATAAGAACACCTTGGCCAACAGCAGATGCAACTTGCTTGCCAATTATATCTCTAGGTCTTTGGGGCAAAGCCAATCTTTCAGTCCCAACAGCAATAGCACCAGAAGATACCAGTATAACTTCTTTTCCTTGGTTTCTAATATCAGATAAAACCCAAGCTAAATTTTCAATAGCTTGTAAATTTATTTTACCATTTTTATGTGTTAAAGAAGTAGTGCCTATTTTAATAATAATTCTTTTATAATCTTTTATTTTTTCTCTAAAACTCATAATATTAACTTCCTTTATTTTACATATAAAATTATTTTATAATATTATAACATAAAGAGTTTGAAAAATAAAATCAAACTCTTTATGTTAATCAATTTATTTTTATTTTATTATTTCATTTACAATATTTTCAAACTGCTCTTTTATAATAGCATCACATTGTTCAAAGCTACCTTTATAAATATTAGCTAAATCTTTAGTAGTAGGTAATTCTGCTAAAAGTTTAAGGTTGTTATCTTTTAATAAATTGTCAGTTTCATCTTTATCATAGATATAAATTTTTTCATTACAATGAGGGCATAAAATATAGCTCATATTTTCAACAATACCATATATTTTAATTCCCATTTTTTTAGCCATATTAATAGACTTAGTAACAATCATAGAAATCATACTTTGAGGTACAGATACAATAATAAGGCCAGTTAAAGGTATAGATTGCATAACAGTTAAAGTTACATCACCAGTACCAGGAGGCATATCAATAATAAGATAGTCAAGTTCTTCCCATAAAACATCAGCCCAAAACTGATTTACACAATTGCTAAGTAAAGAGCCTCTCCAAATAACAGGCTGATTTTCATCTTTAATAAGAAGATTTAAAGATATAACTTTAATTCCCTCTTTAGATGTTACAGGTATAATTTCTTGATTAGCAGTACCCATAGCACGAACGTCTTTATCAATACCTAAAAGCCTTACAACACTAGGGCCAGTTATGTCAGCATCTAAAATACCCACTTTGTAGCCCTGGCTGTTAAGTTCTTTAGCCAAGCTAACAGAAACAGTACTTTTACCAACACCACCTTTACCACTCATAACACCAATAACATTTTTTATTTTATTTTTAGGGTTTACTTTTATACCACAAGTATCTTCTTGTTTTCCACATTTACCTTTAGAAGGACAAGAGCTACAATTTCCCATTAAAATCATCTCCTTTAAAAATTTAATATATGTAAATTTAAATAATTCAAAAATCTTTACTATATAATAGTAACAAATATAATATGTCTTGTCAAATGTATAATATATATTATTATATAATAACTATTATTAAATATACCTATTGAAAATACTATAAAAATAACGTATAATTAAAAAAATATAACAAAAAGAGGTGTAAAATGCTTTTTAATTCACTTACATTTTTAATATTCTTATTATGTATATTAAGTTTATATTATATACTACCACATAAATATAGATGGTATTTGCTTTTAATAGGTAGTTGTATATTTTATATGGCTTGGAGAGTAGAATTTATATTTTTAATATTATTTTCTAGCTTCTTTAACTATTATATAGGGCTATTAATAGAAAAATACGAAAATAAAAGTAAAATGATTTTAACATTTGGTTTAGTTATAAATTTTCTTATATTGTTTATTTTTAAATATAGTATATTTATAAACCATTCTTTTATGTGGTTATATAATTATCTTAATATACCCTATCCTATAAAAGATTTTGATATAATTTTACCTATGGGTATATCTTTTTATACATTTCAAGCTACAAGTTATACAATAGATATATATAGAAAGAGATATAAAGCAGAAAAAAATGTGTTAAAGGTATCACTATATATAATGTTTTTTCCACAGCTTGTTGCAGGGCCAATAGAAAGAGCAGATAGGCTTTTAAACCAATTATTTTTAAATCATAAGTTTAATATTTATAATATCTCAACGGGTATTAAAATAATGCTTATAGGCTATTTTAAGAAGATAGTAATAGCCGATAGAGTAGCAATTCTTGTTAATACAGTCTATAATTCGCCATACGACTATAATGGTATATCATTTATAATAGCAACAATATTTTTTGCAGTACAATTATATTGTGACTTTAGTGGATATTCAGATATAGCAATAGGTTGTGCAAAACTATTTGGTATAGATTTAATGGAAAACTTTAAAAGTCCATATTTTTCAAAAAGTATAAAAGAGTTTTGGACAAGATGGCATATATCACTATCAACGTGGTTTAAAGACTATTTATATATACCATTAGGTGGTAATAGAAAAGGTATACTAAGAACATATTTTAACTTAATGATTACATTTTTAGTTAGTGGTATATGGCACGGAGCAAACTGGACATTTGTTTTGTGGGGTGGTTTAAATGGGTTTTATCAAATAATAGGAGATATAAAAAATAAAGCTTTAAAAAAGATAGGCTTTAATATAAAAAATAAATATATAAATAACTTTTTTAATATTTTTAGAACATTAATAACATTTAGTTTAATCTGTTTTTCATTAATTTTCTTTAGAGCAAACACAGTAAAAGACGCATTTTATATAGTAAATAATTTATTTTCAGATATAACAAATATTGGTAATATTCAATATATGTACAATATATCAACAGAATTAGGGCTTAATATATTCGAAATATTAATGGTAACATTATGTATAATTTTATTATTTTTCATAGAACTATTGGAATATAAACAAAGAATTTATGTTACATTAAATAAATGTCCATTTATAATAAGATTTGTGTTTTACTATATAATAACAATAATTATAATTTCTATGGGGGTGTTTAGTAATGCAGGACAATTTATATACTTCCAGTTTTAAAACAAATATAAAATTTATAATAAAAGTAATTATTTTTATTATATGTTTAATACCTATGATAGTTTTTATAGGTAAAAAATACTCATCAGCTAGTACAGAAAACATTATAAACAAATTCAATGAAAAAAGATTTGAAGACTTTTATTCATTACCTAAAAATAGTTTAGATATGGTATTTTTAGGCTCTTCACACTCTTATTGTACATTCGACCCAGAAATATTTGATAATAAGCTTGGTACAAATAGTTTTCAGTTAGGAATGCCTCTACAACACCCAGACTCTACCTATTACACATTAAAAGAAGTGTTAAATTATCAAAAACCAAAAGTAGTAGTTATGGAAGTTTATTGGGACCTATTGCAAAATGATTTTGAGCTTAATCAAGTAAAAACGCTATTTCAGGTATTAGATAATGAAAGCTTAAAAAATGAATATATAAAAGAAGACTTTCCTCTTTCAGAAAAAGTTAAATACAATACAAATATATTAAAATACCAAGCAGATTATTTTGCATATAAGGGTAATGAATATAAAAATAAAATAAAAAATAAATTTAATGTAAAAGATAAAGAAACAAAAAAACAAGTAGGTATAGAAGAATATCGCTCAAAAGGATATGTATATAGCGACTATAAAATGTTAGAAGATGAATATGATAAAACAAATCAATTTAAAAATTTAGATGGTAAAAACTTTGAGTTTTCAAACACACAAAAAGATTTTTTATTAGAAATTATAAACCTTTGTAAAGAAAATGATATAAAATTAGTTTTTGTAACGGCACCAGTTGCTAATGTATCTATGGGCTATATAAAAAATTATGATTTAATACACAATAAAATTTCAACTTTTGCAAAAGAAAACAATATTTTTTATATAGACTATAACTTAATAAATAAAGAAGAAAACCTTCTTACAAATGATAATTTTAGAGATGATGCACATCTTAATCATAGCGGCGTAGAGATAGTATCAAATCACTTTATAAATGTTTTAAAAGATAATAATATAATACCATAAAACATTGACTTTATAATATAACTATGATATTATACTAATAGTTTTATAATAGTTTTTAATGTTAAGCAAGTTTTTTATTTTTATTAATGTTTCTAAATTTTAACATCTTACTTTTATGTAGTTGTTTTAAATTAAATAATTGTTTTTAAAATTTAAGCTTGGATATAATCTAAGCTTTTTCTTTTTAATAATATTTTAATATTAAATCATTTAAAAGTATCTATGTAATTTTTAGTATTATTTATAAATTTCAAAATTGTTAATATTAATATATTCTATTTAAACTTAAATATTTATTTCTTATTTTTAGGAGGATTTTTTAATGAAAAAAGGTACTGTAAAATGGTTTAATGAAGAAAAAGGATTTGGGTTTATTAGCGTAGAAGGAGAAGAAGATATTTTTGTACACTTTTCTGCTATAAATTCAGATGGTTTTAAAACATTAAAAGAAGGTCAAATGGTTGAATTTGAAGTGGTAGAAGGAGCAAAAGGTGCTCAAGCTGCTAATGTAACTGTATTATAATTTTTTTAATAATAAAATAAGGTGTTTAAAACGCCTTATTTTATTTAATTCAATTAATTTATTGGTAAATATAAGGTATTAAAAAATTCATTTATTAAAATATTAATTTATTTTTATTAAATTAAGCTTTCGTATAATTTAACAATATCTTCAACGCAAGTGTCTTTAGGGTTACCTGGTCTACAAGCATCATCAAAGGCAGATTGAGCTAAAAATGCAATATCTTCTTTTTTAACAATTTCTTTTAAATCAGCAGGTATGCCAACATCAGTAGATAATTGTTTAACAGCATCAATAGCAGCCTTTCTATATTCTTGTTGTGTCATATTATCAACACCCTCAACTCCCATAGCTCTAGCTATTTCTCTATATTTTTCACCAGTACATTCAGCATTATATTCCATAATAGTAGGTAAAATAATAGCGTTAGCTACACCGTGAGGAGTATCATAAAAAGCTCCTAATGGGTGAGCCATAGAGTGAACTAAACCAAGGCCAACATTTGAAAAGCCCATACCAGCAATGTATTGACCAAGAGCCATTTGTTCTCTACCTTCAGGTTTATTTTCACAGGCATCTCTTAAAGATTTGGCAATAATTTCAATAGCTTTAATATGAAACATATCAGTCATTTCCCAAGCACCTTTAGTTATATAACCTTCAATAGCATGAGTTAAAGCGTCCATACCAGTAGCAGCAGTAAGACCTTTAGGCATACTGCTCATCATATCAGGGTCAACAACAGCAATAATAGGTATATCATTAGTATCAACACAAACAAATTTTCTATTTTTTTCTACATCAGTAATAACATAGTTAATAGTAACTTCAGCAGCAGTACCAGCAGTAGTAGGTACAGCAATAATAGGTACACATTTATTTTTAGTATCAGCTACACCTTCAAGGCTTCTAACATCTGCAAACTCAGGATTATTAGCAATAATACCAACAGCTTTAGCAGTATCAATAGAAGAACCACCACCAATAGCTACAATACAATCTGCACCAGAATTTTTAAAAGCTTCTACACCTTCTTGAACATTTTCAATAGTAGGGTTAGCTTTAATTTTAGAATAAACTTCATAAGGAATATTAGCAGCATCTAAAATTTCTGTCACTTTAGAAGATACATTAAATTTTATTAAATCAGGGTCAGTGCAAACAAAACATTTTTTAAACCCTTTATTTTTAATTTCATTAGATATTTCTTTAATAGCCCCTTTACCGTGATAAGATATTTCATTTAAAACTATTCTATTATACATAATTTAACCTCCTAAAATATTATTTAATTTATATATAAAAATATAGTTATATATTAGCTATATTTTTTGTAGCCTGGGTGTTTACCAGTAACACCATAAAATTTTCTAAGCTCAATTAAAGTATCAATTTTATCTCTTGGTAGTTCTTCTTCACCACCTAATAATCTAGCATTTAAGCTAATTTTAGCAAAAAGTTCTAAAGTTTCCATTTTATAATAAGCAGTTAATAAATCTGCGCCAACAGATAAAGCACCGTGATTTTTTAATAACATAACATCGTGGTCTGCTAAATAAGGAGCAATAGATTCAGGTACTTCATTAGTAGAAGGTGTACCATAAGGTGTAACAGGTATAGAACCTAAAGAAACAATAGTTTCAATCATAGTATATTTATCTAAAGGTATATTAGCAACGGCAAAACCAGTAGCAGTTGGTGGGTGAGCGTGAACAACAGCTCCAACGTCTTCTCTTTCAGTATAGCATCTTAAATGCATTTTAATTTCAGAAGAAGGCTTATAGTTACCAACAGCCTCTAAAATATTTCCATCTTTGTCAATTCTAACAAGTTTTTCAGGAGTTATAAAACTTTTGCTTATACCAGTTGGAGTAGCTAAAAAAGTACCATCATCTAGCTTAACAGTAACATTACCATCATTGGCTGCCACCCAACCTAATTGCCACATTTTATGGCAAACGTCACAAATTTGTTCTCTAACTTCCATATAGCTTAAATTTTCCATTGTATTTCCTCCTAGTGTAACTATTTAGCTAATATTTTTTTAAATTTATTATAATTTTCGTTCCATTTTTCAATATTTTCAGGTTTAAAAACTTTTATATTTTCAGAGTTTTTAATAATTTTTCTAGCTTCCTTCATATTTTTAATTTTACCATTAGTTATTAATTGTATAGATATATTCCCAAGAACAGTAGCTTCAATAGGCCCAGCATAAACAGTACAATTACAAGCATTAGCAGTCATCTGACAAAGCATATTACTTTGTACCCCACCACCAATCATATAAATACTGTCATATTTTTTACCCGTACAATCTTCTATTTCTTCTAAAGCATTTTTGTATTTAAAAGCTAAGCTTTCATTAATAATTCTCACTATCTCCCCTACTTCTTTAGGCTCTACTCCAAATTTTTCATTACAATACTCTCTTATTCTTTTAGGGATATTACCTGGGTGAACAAAAATTTCATCATCAGGGTCAATAAAACATTTAAACCCTTCTACATTACTTGCCATTTTTTCAAGGTCAGAGAAACTATAATCTTGCCCTTCTTTAGCCCATTGGCGTTTACTTTCTTGTATAAGCCAAAGCCCTATAATATTTTTTAAAAAAGTAGTTTTTTGTTCATAACCTATTTCATTTGTTATATTATATTTAATAGATTTTTCATTTATTATAGGTCTATCAAGCTCTGTTCCCATTAAAGACCAAGTCCCACAGCTTAAAAAGATAAAATCATCATCTTCAGTAGGTACAGCCACAACAGCACTTTGAGTATCGTGTCCGGCTATAGATATAACATTAAATTTATGTATGTCAAGCTCTTTAGCTATATCATCTTTTATAGTAGCTAATGTAGTTCCACTAGAAACCACATTAGCAAAAATACTTTCTTTTAAGTCTAATTTTTCAATAATATCTTTAGCCCATATTTTTTCATTTTGATTAAAAATTTGAGTAGTAGAGGCAATAGAAACTTCACTAACTTTTTCTCCAGTAAAGAAATAATTAAATAAATCAGGCATTAATAAAATTTTATCTATACGTTCAAATATATCAGGACGTTGCTTTTTTAAAGCAAATAATTGAAAAGCAGTGTTTATGCTCATTATTTGATTACCTGTTTTATTGTAAAGTTCTTCTCTGTCAATTTTCTCAAAAATATCTTTCAAAATATTGTCAGTTCTTTCATCTCTATAATGAACAGGGTTTTCAATCAAATTACCAAATTTATCTAAAATCCCAAAGTCTACACCCCAAGTATCAATACCCATACTTTCAATCTTACCATACTTTTTAGATTTAATAAGGCTTTGTTTTATTTCAAAAAATAATCTTAAAAAGTCCCAATACATAGTATTATTAAGTTTAATAGGGTCATTAGAAAAACGGTGAATTTCTTCTATTTCTATTTTATTATTTTTAAAATTCCCAATAATAGCTCTACCACTAGATGCTCCAAAATCTATTGCTAAAACTTTGTAATCAGACATAAAATCACCTACTAACTATTTGTATAAAGGTCCATAATTTTGACAAGCTCTATAATCTTGGCCTTCTTTGTCCATACCAAATAAGTTCCAAGCAGAAGGTCTAAATATTTTTTCTTCAGGTACATTGTGCATACTTACAGGTATTCTAAGCATAGAACAAAGAGTAATAGTGTCAGCTCCAATATGACCATAACTAATAGCACCGTGGTTAGCACCCCAGTTATTCATAACGTCATAAGCAGATTTAAAAGCACCTTTTCCTGTAATAATAGGAGCAAACCAAGTACAAGGCCAAGTATAGTCAGTTCTTTTCCAAATTTTATCAGAAACTTCATCAGGAAGTTTAATAGTATACCCTTCAACTAATTGCATAACAGGGCCAAGACCTTTAACAAGATTTAAACGCATCATAGTAACAGGCATTTGAGCATCTGTTAAAAATCTAGATGAGTAACCACCACCTCTAAAGTAACCTACATCAGCAGGGTTCCAAGTAGTAGCATTTAAAATAGCCTCTTTATCTTCTTCTGTAACATCAAACCAAGGTTTAATAAGGTTGTTACCGTCTTTATCTTTAGCAGCACCACAACCATCTAAACAAGATGCACCAGAGTTAATAAGGTGTAAAAAGCCATTAGCTTCTTTAGCAAGCCCTTCTAATTTATATCCAGTTGCTCTTTCTACTGCATCAGCACTCCAGTAAGTTCTAACATCAGAGAAAATTTGAGCAGTATTAGTTAAAAGTTTACCAAACAACATACTAATACCATTTAAAACATCATTTTCAGTAGCTAATATGTAAGGCTCTCTTGTTCCATTCCAATCAAAAGAAGTATTTAATAAAGCTTCAGGAAAATCACAGTTAGGATAAAAATCAGTCCATTGGCGTTGCCCTTGAAAACCAGCAGCAATAGCATTATGTCCTAATCTTTCTTCTTTACAATTATCAGGTAAATTAGGGTTTCCGTTCATTAAATCTTTAATAATACACATCATTTTAACAACAAATTCCCAATCGCTGTCTTTTTGCTCTCTAGTTTTTTGAACACTAGGGTCATTTTTGTCAAAACCTTCTTTACATTTTTCTTTAGTCCATTTTAAAGCTCTTTCATATTCATCTTTGTCGTATATTTCTTCAGTCATTCTTCTTATGATTTCAACTTCATCAACAGATTCAACACGCATACCTAAATATTCTTCAATAAAGTTAGGGTCAATAATAGAACCACCAATACCCATACAAATAGAGCCAATTTGTAGATAAGATTTTCCTCTCATAGTAGCCGCTGCAACAGCTGCTCTACCAAATCTTAAAAGTTTTTCTTTAACATCTTCAGGTATAGTAGTATCATCAGCATCTTGTACATCATGTCCATAAATACCAAAAGCAGGTAAACCTTTTTGAGCGTGAGTAGCTAAAACAGATGCTAAATAAACAGCTCCAGGTCTTTCAGTGCCATTAAAGCCCCATACCCCTTTTATAGTTTTAGGGTTCATATCCATAGTTTCAGCACCATAGCACCAACAAGGAGTTACAGTTAGTGTAATATCTACACCTTCTTTTCTAAATTTTTCTTCACAAGCAGCAGATTCAGGCACTCTACCAATAGTAGTATCAGCAATAACTACTTTAACAGGCTCACCATTAGAATATTTTAAATTTTCTTCAAATAATTTTGCAGCAGATTTAGCCATATTCATAGTTTGTTCTTCTAAAGAATCTCTAACAGTTACTATACCTTGTCTTGCATCTATTGTTGGTCTAATACCAATAACAGGATAACCACCTACTAATCTATTTTTACTCATCTATATTACCTCCTAAATACACACATAATTTTAGATATATATTATCATTTTCAAAAAAATTTTTCTTGTATTTTTGTCTTAAAAAAATATAATTATTTTCACTTTTATATTCATTATATTTATGATATAATGTAAAAATATATAACTTTTATATATTTTTGTACAATATTTAATATAAAAGGAGACTTTTTTATGAACTATTTAAAATATAAAGAAAATAAACAAAGAGGAACATTCAATTTTCCAATAGAGTTTTACTTTATAACACCAGATGATATAAGATACAATATGCACTATCACTGGCATACAGAAATAGAAATAATAAGAATATTAAAAGGTACTTTTTCAATAATATTAAACGAACAAATTATAGATGCCAAAAAAGATGATATTATTTTTATATCACCAGAGGTTTTACATGGTGGTATGCCAAAAGATTGTATATATGAATGTATAGTTTTAGATATTAATATGTTTATAAAAAATAATAATATTTGTACAAATTATTTAAAAGATATATTAAATAAAAAAATATCTATTAATTATGATGTACATAAAAATAATGATATAAAAATATATTTAGATAAGATATTTAATTGTATGAGTCAAAAACAATTAGGGTATGAATTTTTAATACAAGGCTATTTATACGTAATATTTGGTATAATAATAGAACATAATTTATACACTAAAAATATAAATGTTTTAGATAAAGATAAAAAAAGAATTAATCAATTAAAAAAAGTTTTAGAGTTTATAGAGTTAGAATATTCTAAATCAATAACTTTAGAAGATTTAGCAAAAAAAATGGATTTAAACCCTAAATATTTTACAAAAATATTTAGTGAAATGACAGGTAAATCACCAATACAATATTTAAACTCTTATAGAATAAAAATGGCTTGTGATATGCTATTAACAACAGATTTATCTATAACAGATATTAGTTTAAACTGTGGATTTAATGATTTAAGCTATTTTATAAAAACATTTAAAAAAGAAAAAAATATAAGTCCTAAAAAGTTTAGAGGCTCTACACTTATATCATAATTTTAGTATGTTATATTTTTAAGAAAGGAGCTTTTATGGATACTAATAAAGAACCATCTTTAAAAATTAGTATAATAGTTTTACTAGGTATATTGACAATTCTTTTAAGTGGCACACTTATTTTTAAAATAAATATAGTCCTACTTTTAATATTGTCTATTATATATATAGGGTTAATAGGAAAATTTGTTAATATAACACCAAAAGATATATTAGATTATATGTCTTATGGTTGTTCAAAAGCTTTTATAGGGTTGTTATTTTTCATATTAATAGGTGGTATAATAGGTATATTTATAGCATCAGGCACAGTTCCTACGTTGGTATATTATGGGCTAGATATATTATCTCCCAATTTTTTCTTACCAACTACTTTGTTAATATGTACAATCTTATCCTCAATAATAGGTTCATCTTGGAGCACAGTAGGTACAGTAGGTATAGCAATAATGGGGATAGCTACAACATCAAATTTAGAAATTCCTCTTCCTATAATAGCAGGTGCTATTATATCTGGTGCGTGGTTTGGTGATAAAATGTCACCAGTATCAGATTCAACAGTTATGACAGCAACATCTGTTGGAGCAAATGTTTATGACCATATAAAAGTTATGTCTATGACAACATTGCCAGCGTATATAATTTCTTTGATAGCATACGCTATTATAAATTCATTTTATGAAGTTAAAGATATAGATATTAACAATATACAAAATATAAAAATTGCATTAGATAGTATTTATAATATTTCTATATTAAATTTTATTCCATTAATAGTATTAATTATTTTATCATTTTTAAAAGTTAATGCAATAAAATCTCTTCTTATAACAATAGGTGTTTCAATATTATGTACAATATTTTTAAAAAATAAAAATCTATATGACTGCTTTGATGCTATAATGAATGGAGTTTATGTAGATACACCTAATATAGAAGTTAATTCACTATTAAATAGAGGTGGCATAAACAGTATGATGTCAACATTTTTACTATGTTTTTTTGCACTATCTATGGGTGGTGTATTAGAAAAATGTGGTTTTTTAAATGTTATAATAAAACGTATAACAAGCAAGTTAAAATCTACTTTTGGTATAGTTTTCACAGCAATGTCAACTTGTATATTAGGTACAGCTATGTTTGCTGACATATATTTATCCATTATATTAAATGGAAATATGTATAAAGAAGAGTTTAAAAAAAGAGGACTAAAAAATACAATGTTATCAAGAACCATAGAAGAAGGCACAACATTATTTGCACCATTAATCCCTTGGACAGCAGCCTCTGCATTTATAACAGCCACATTAAATGTATCAACAATAGATTATGCTAAATATACAATATTAAATTTAGTAAATCCTATATTATCATTAATATTTACCTTTTTAGGTATATTTATAGTAAAAATAAAAAAAGACCATAAATAATGGTCTTTTTTTATTTTTATTTTACTAAAGCAATAACTTCCACTTCAACTAAAACTTGTTTAGGTAATTCTTTAACAGCTACACAAGAACGAGCAGGGTTAGAAGTAAAATATTTAGAATAAACTTCATTAAACCCAGAAAAATTATTCATATCAGATAAAAAGCAAGTAGTTTTAATAGCATTTTCAAAGTTTGTACCGGCTTCTTCTAAAACAGCCTTTAAATTTTGCATAACTTGTTCTGTTTGTTCAGTAATATTATCACCTACAATATTACCTTCAAGATTTAAAGGTATTTGACCAGATGTAAAAAGCATATTGTTAACTAATATAGCTTGTGAATAAGGTCCTATTGCTTTAGGAGCTTTATCAGAATGTATTTTTTTCATAAAATTTACCTCCAAAAATAATATATTAATAGTATATATTTTTTTATTTTATTAGTCAATATTATTCCCAATTTTTAATAACTTCAATTGCTTTTTCAAGTTGTAAATCTTGGCTATTATCCTCTGGGTTAGTTACTTTATAATCTGGTTCTATACCAGTACCTTGTATACAAACACCACTAGGAGTATAATATTTAGCCATAGTTACTTTAACACCGCTACCATCTGATAACTGATACATATTTTGAACAACACCTTTACCATAGGTAGTTTCTCCAACTAATTTTCCTACACCAAAATCTTTAACAGCACCAGATAAAACTTCAGATGCAGATGCAGAATTTTCATTTACAAGTATAACTAAAGGTTTGTTATAATAATTAGCATCAGATTTATGATAGTCTCTGTTTCCGCTTTTATCTTCTATATAAGTGATAGTGCCTTCAGGTACTAACATATCTGTTATTTGGTTTACAGTTGTTAATAAGCCACCAGGGTTGTTCCTAAGGTCTATTATAAGACCATTAGCACTAGATAAGCTATCAAAAGCTGCTTTAAATTGGTCATATGTAACCCTATCAAATTGAGATATAGATATATATGCTATATTATCTTCTAAAACTTTATGTTCAACAGTAGGCACATCTAGGCTTTTTCTAACTACTTCTATATCAAAAGTTTTATTTTCTTTTTCTCTATATATAGTCAGTTTAACCTTACTACCCTCTTCACCTTTAATATCAGATACAACTTCTTGATAATTTTCTAATGTAACATCTTTATCTCCAACTTTTATTATTTTATCTCCTTGTTGTATACCACTTTCTTGAGCAGGAGACCCTTCAAAAACTTTGTTTACAAGCATTTTTTCATCTTCTGTCAAGTTTACCATTATACCAATACCAACGTAATTTCCTTCAGTATCTTCTAAAAATGCTTTAAGTTCTTCTTCAGACATATAATAAGAATAAGGGTCTTTTAAAGAAGCAACCATTCCTTTATATATCATTTCTTCCATAAGTTGTTCATCATAGTCATTTACATAATATTTATCAACAATAGATTGTATTTGTGATATTTTTTGGTTAGTAGTAAGCTCTTTAGATATAAATCTTCGATAAAGTAAATTTGCATTAGTTACAACGCTATTTATAACAAATAGGGCTATCATACCAAAAACAACACCTGTAAAAAAGCTTTTTTTATTATTGTTCATACCTTGTTCACCTCTTACTTTTTTGTTTATAATAAAATTGCCTCTATTTATTTTATTATATAATTTTAATAATTATTAAATAAATTAATAAAAATGTTTATATTATAAATAATTTTAAACTAAAGATTTAGCCCATTTATATTTTCTAACTCTAGCATTACTAAAAAATCCTTTAATAATTTCTTCAGAATAAACCATAGCATAAGTTATATATATAGGTAAATCTAAAACATAAGCACCTAAAAATGCCATAGGTATACCAATAAACCAAACGCTAGAAAAATCTAATATAGCAGTATATTTAGTATCTCCACCACTTCTTAATATACCTACAATAGTTGTATAATTATATGTTTTAAATATTAAACCAAAGGCAACAATCATTAAAAGCTTTTGAGTATAATCTTTAACCAAATCTTTAACATTAAACATATTTATAATATAAGGAGAAAGTATAACAAGTATAATACCCATAATACTACTCATTATAATAGTAAGAACCATACATTTTTTAGAATAGTCTTTTGCTTTTTCAACATCTCCATACCCTAGTACATTAGATAATAATATACCACAGCCACCACCAATAGCAACACCCATAACGGTAAATAAATTTTGTATAGTACCAGTTATTTGTACGGCAGATTGAGCATCAGTTCCACTAAATTTATAGGCCATATTACAAACAGATATACCAATAGACCAAAATATTTCATTTAATATTATAGGTGTACACACATCAAAATATGAAACTACAAAATCTTTTTTAAAGTTAAAATAATTTTTAATATTAGTTATAATAGGTAATTTTTTACCAAATATAATTAAAAGCTGAGATGTAAGCTCAATACATCTAGCACATAAAGTAGCCATAGCGGCACCTTTTACACCATAACCTAATTTAAAAATAAATAAATAATTTAATATAATATTGCTTATAAGAGCTATAAAAGTAGTTATCATAGGAAAATGAGTTTTTCTAATAGCCTTTAATGCTGCATTTATAGCCATAATAAATGCAATAACAAAATATGCAGGACATATAACTTGTAAATAGTTTACTCCTTCAGCTATAACAGCAGGGTCCTTAGAATATAAAGACATTAAAAACTCTGGAGCAAATATAATAGCCAAAACAAATATAATAGCATTTAAAAGGCTTAATAACATACCAAGTCCCATAACTTTATGTATACCAGTAAAGTCACCTTTACCAAAATATTGCCCAACAAATACAGAAGCCCCACTATTTATACCAAATAAAATAAGGTTAAATACAAAAAATATCTGGTTGGCAAGCCCAACAGAGGTAATAGCAACCTCTCCAAGTTGACCTATCATAAAATTATCTACCAAGTTTACAGAAGAATTAAGCAATTCTTGAAATATAATAGGTATTATTAATAAAAATAAATTTTTAAAAAATGCCTTATCAGAAAAAAAGTTTTTCATATAATCCTCCTATATTATAAATAATCGTCATTAAAAAATTTTATCATTAAACTAAATAAATTGCAACCAAAAAAAGCTTTTTAAATAAAAAATTTAAAAAACATTGTATTTTATATAAACTTTTATTATAATTATTTCGTATAAATAGTTAGATATAGATAATCGTTTAAATATTAAAATATTTTGAGGTTGTAGACAAAGTCGACAACCTCTTCAAAAAAATAACAAATTTATTTTTTTGAGGTACTGTATGAAAAAAAGCCGATTTTCTCGTACAAGGGCTAAATCCCATAAAAATCTAGCTTTTTTACACAATCCGAGGCAAAGCACCGTCTTGTGATTAAAATTTTTATATCCTATAAAATAGGATATAAAAATGAAAAATATTACTTTAATTTTATTTTGTCAACAGTCTAAAAGGACAAGCTTAGGCTTGTCCTTTTTAATATAAATTATAAACTATTGTTATTATCTAATATAAAAGCTAG
>CALWSN010000131.1 GCA_944384215.1 uncultured Clostridia bacterium
TACCTAAAAATGAGCCTTTTTCAAAATTAACATTTGAAATTAAAGAGGTGCATAAATATAATAAACCTTTACAATATAAAATAAAATATCCAGTACTTAATAATAAAGATATTGAAAATAAAATAAATGAAAAAATAAAAAACTTAGCTAATGATTTTAAAAATGAATTTTCTCAATATGAGCCTATTGTAGACGAAGAAAAGTTTGTTTTTAATTTAGATACAGATATGTATATATTAAAAGATAATCTTTTATTTATAAAATTTTACATAGAAAGAAATTATAATACATATCCAAACCCTGTTAAATTTTATGAAACTTATATTTTAGATATAAAAAGTGGTAATTTTTTAGAAATAAAAGATATTTTTAACAAAGGTTATGAAGATTTATTTTACATTTATGCTAAAGAGTATTTTTTCAATAATTATGGGCTTAATATAACAAAACAAAGTGAAAATTATGATGATATAAAGCCAGATAAAGAGATATATAGAAAATTGTTTTTAAAAGATGACTATGTAGAAATATTTTTCTATGATTATAAAAAACAAGAAGAAGTTTTTATAAAGATACCTTTTGAAAAAATATTACCATACATAAATGAAAAATATTTAGAAACAACAACAATTACTACAACAGAAACAACAACAGAATCTACTACTATTTCAACAACAGAAGTTAGTACAGAAAAAATAAGCTCTACAACAGAGAAAATAGATAAAACAGAGCAAACAACAAATGAAGATAATAAAGCTAGCAAAAGAAAAATTGACAAAAATAAGCCTATGATAGCTTTAACTTTTGATGATGGCCCTAATAGTGCTACTACTAATAAAATATTAGATATTTTAGAAAAAAATAATTCTGTTGCAACATTTTTTGTTGTATCAAGAAGAATAGAAAAAGATACCGAAACTCTAAAAAGAATGGATAGTTTAGGCTGCCAGATAGGTAACCACACAGCAAACCATAAAGATTTAACTAAAATTTCTAAAGACCAAATAAAATCTGAAGTAGATATTGTAAATAATAAGCTAAAAAAAGCAATAGGTAAGGAGGCTAGTATGGTTAGAGTACCTTATGGTGCTACTAATGATACTGTAAAACAAGCAATAGATTATCCTATTATTATGTGGAATGTAGATACAAAAGATTGGCAAAGTAGAAATGCTAAATCTATAGAAAAAGAAGTTTTAGGTAATGTAAAAGATGGTGATATAATATTAATGCACGATTTATATGATAGCACAGCGCAAGCTTGTGAAGTTATTATACCAAAGCTTATAGAACAAGGTTTTCAACTTGTTACAGTAGAAGAGCTTTTAGAATATAAAGGGATAGAAGCTAAAAATGGTACTAAATATTTTAATGCAAATACAAAATAAGGAGTGATTAAAATAAAAACTTTATTAGTTGCTATAAATGCTAAATATATACACACTTCTTTAGCAGTAAGAAGTATAGAAATGTATTGTAAACAAAATAATACAAATGTTAATATAAAAGAATTTACAATAAATAATAATGAAGATATGATTATAAATGAAATATATGCAGAAAAACCTGATTTTTTAGGTTTTTCTTGTTATATATGGAATATAAATATAGTTATAGATTTAATATCTACTATAAAAAAGCTTTTACCTAATATAAAAATATTTGTAGGTGGACCTGAAGTTAGCTACGAATATGATTATATTTTTGAAAAAGGTGTAGATGTAGTTTGTATAGGTGAGGGCGAAAAAACAGTAAAAGAGCTAGTAGACAATTTTAATATTAAAAAATGTATAGATGAATCTTTTAAAAAAATAGATGGTATTGCTTTTAAACTAGATAATGAAATAATTATAACTAAAGATAGAGATTTATTATCTTTAGATGAAATACCTTTTGTATATAAAGAGGGGCTAGAGGGTACAGAGCATAAAATATTATACTATGAAGCATCTAGAGGTTGCCCTTATAGTTGTCAATATTGTTTATCTTCTTTAGAAAAAGGTTTAAGATTTTTAAGTGAAGAAAGAGTTAAACAAGATTTAGACTTTTTCTTAAAAAATAATGTAAAACAAGTAAAATTTGTAGATAGAACTTTTAATTGTAATAAAAAGTTTGCTTTAATGATATGGAACTATTTAATTAACAATGATAATGGTGTTACAAATTTTCATTTTGAAATATCGGCTGATATAGTAGATGATGAAATGTTAGAAACATTAAAAAAAGCAAGACTTGGACTTTTTCAATTTGAAATAGGGGTGCAATCTACAAATGATGCTACTTTAGATGAGATAAAAAGAAAAACAAATTTAGAAAAGCTTTTTGATAAAGTTAATAAAATAAAACAACTAAAAAATATACATCAACATTTAGACTTAATAGCAGGTCTACCTTTTGAAGATTATGAAATATTTAAAAATTCTTTTAATGATGTTTTTAGTGTTTATCCAGAACAGTTTCAGTTAGGGTTTTTAAAATTATTAAAAGGTTCAGGGCTTAGAATAAATGCACAAAAATATGGTATAGTTTATAAAGATAAAGCTCCTTATGAGGTACTTTATACAAGCCTTATAGATTATGATAAAATGAATATGCTTAAAAATATAGAAGATATGGTAGAAACTTATTATAATTCTGGTAAGGCTATTAATACTATAAAATATGGTATAAAATTTTTTAAATCACCTTTTGATTTTTTTGAAAAATTGGCTATATATTGGGAAGATAACGACTATAACAATATTACACCTAGTAAAATGAAATTATATGAAGTTATTTATACTTTTTTAGCTAGTGTTAATAACATAGATAAAAATATATTAAATGAAATAATAAAATTTGATATTTTATTAAATGATAATATTAAAAGTTTACCAAGTTGGATAAACACTAAATATGATAATGATTTTAAGGAAAAAGAAAGAAACTTTTATAGTAATAAAGAAAATATAGAAAAATATATACCACATTTAGAAAAATATGATGCTAAACAAATTAGTAGAATGTGTTATTTTGAAAAATTTAATATTGATATAGAAAATATGATAAATAGTAATTTTAATATTATTAATAAAAATGAAACTTATATGTTATTTGATTATTATACAAAAAATGATTTAATATATAAAGTTAAATATCATTATTTAGAAAGAGGTAATTTTAATGAGGCTTAATGAAAGGGTTAAAGAGGTTACAAGACTTTTAGATGAACATTACAAAACAGAAGATAAATGTTATTTAAACCATTCTACCCCTTATGAACTTTTAATAGCTACTATGCTTAGTGCACAATGTACAGATGATAGGGTTAACCTTGTAACAGAAAAGCTTTTTAAAAAATATCCAACTTTAGAAAGCTTTGCATCTGCCCACTTAGCAGAAATGGAACAAGATGTAAAACAAACGGGATTTTATCATAACAAAGCAAAAAATATAATATTAGCAACACGTAGACTTTTAGAAGTTTATAATGGCGAAGTACCTTCTAGTATAGAAGATTTAACAAGTTTGGCAGGGGTGGGGAGAAAAACAGCAAATGTAGTAAGAAGCCATATTTTTAATTTACCTAGTGTTGTTGTAGATACCCACGTTAAGCGTATATCTAAAAAGCTTGGCCTTGTTAAAAATGACGACCCAGTAAAAATAGAATTTGAACTTATGAAAATATTACCAAAAGAACATTGGATAAGATACAATACACAGGTTATTGCCCACGGTAGAGCAATATGTAAGGCTAGAAACCCTAATTGCCCTATATGTTTTTTTCAATCTTGTTGTAAAGAATATGAAAAAATAGCAAAGAAAAATAAAAAATAGAAAAATAAGCATAAAAATTTTTATTTAAGTCAACAATATATTTAAGGTGGTGATGGCTTGAATAAAAATTTTTTGTTTCTCTAATAGGTTTAGTAGCAGGTTTTTTTAATGGACTTTTTGGGTCTGGTGGTGGTAGTATATTAGTGCCTAGCTTGGAGCGATTTTTAAAAATAGAAGAACATAAGGCACATTCTACAACCATAGCTATTATTTTACCATTATCAATAGTAAGTATTTTTATATATTTTAAAGGTATTGATGTAGATATTAAACAAGTTTTGATAGTATCTTTAGGTGGTGTGTTAGGCGGGTTTATAGGTGCTAAATATTTAAAAAAAATACCCGCTAAATGGCTTCATAAAATATTTGGCATATTTATGCTTATAGGTGCTTGGAGACTTATTTTATGATATGGTTATTTTTAGTAGGGTTAATATCTGGTGTTATTAGTGGTATGGGTATAGGTGGAGGTATTATTTTAATACCTGCTCTTACATTATTTTTTGATTTTGAACAAAAGGTAGCTCAAAATATTAATTTATTATACTTTATACCTACTGCAATTATGGCTATTTTTATACACAGTAAAAATAAAACTATTGAAAAACAAGGGCTTTTTAAAATAATAATATTTGGTATAGTTGGGGCTATATTAGGCTCTATTATTGCTATAAATTTAAAAGGAGAAATACTTAGAAAAATTTTTGGTTGGTTTTTACTATTTATGGGATTAAGTGAAATATTAAAAAAAGAAAAGGGGCAAAAAAATGGAACTAATGGAATTTCAAAAATTTAAAGAAGATTTTATTAATGCAGATACTAATAAAAAAATAGAAATGTATATATCTACTGAAGGTTTAACACAATATCAATATAAAGAACTTTTAAAAGAATTTCCTTATAATGAGATAGATAAATTAGAGAAGGCTTTAGCATAATCAATTTTTTATATTTTACCTATAAAAATAACACCAGCAAAACTGGTGTTATTTTTATAGGATTTATTAATATGCTTTTGCCCAATAAACCATTTTTTGAGCTGGTTTACCACAACATATGCAATTATCTGATATATTTTCTTGTTCAAAAGGCATACAACGAGATGTAGCACCTGTTAAGTCTTTAATTTTATCTTCACAAGCTCTATCACCACACCACATAGCCTTAATAAAGCCTTGTTTTTCTTTAAGTTGATTTTCAAATTGTTCTAAAGTTGTTGCAACAAATGTATTTTGGTTTCTGTGGTTTAATGCTTTGTTATATAAATCTTCTTGTAAAGTTTTAAGCATTTCTTCAATAGTTGTTTCTAATTCATCTAAATTTACAAAAACTTTTTCTCTATTATCACGGCGAACTAAAACACACTGATTATTTTCTATATCGCGAGGGCCTATTTCTAATCTTAAAGGAACACCTTTCATTTCATATTCACTATATTTCCACCCTGCCGATTTATCGCTTATATCTATTTTAACTCTATATTTTTTAGAAAGTATTTGTTTTAACTCTTGGGCCTTTTCTATAACTCCTTCTTTTTTCTGATTTATAGGTAAAATAACTATTTGTATAGGAGCCACATTAGGTGGTAAAACTAATCCATTATTATCACTGTGAACCATTATAAGTCCACCTATTAAACGAGTTGAAACTCCCCAAGATGTTTGATGTACATACTGTAGTTTATTTTCTCTATCTGTATATTGTATACC